>NZ_JBHXML010000070.1:0-59874 GCF_042720345.1 Kitasatospora sp. NPDC058478
GACTACCCGGCGGCCGGGCGGGGGGCACCGTCCGCCGCCGGGCCGCTGACCAGGCGTCAGCGCGTGGTGAGTTGCTCGGCCAGGGCGCGCAGGGCCAGCTCGTACGAGCCGAGCCCGAATCCCGCGATGGTGCCGGAGGCCACCGCGGCGATCACCGAGGTGTGCCGGAAGGTCTCCCGGGCGTACGGGTTGGAGATGTGCACCTCGATCAGCGGCGCGGTGCGCTGCGAGGCGGCGTCCCGCATCGCGTACGAGTAGTGCGTGAACGCGCCCGGGTTGATCACCACGGGCACCTTGCCGTCGGCCGCCTCGTGCAGCCACTCCACCATCTGCTGCTCGGAGTTGGTCTCGTGCACCTCGACCTCGAAGCCGAACTCCTTGCCGAGCGCGGTGCAGCGCTCGACCAGCCCGGCGTAGGAGGTGGCGCCGTAGACGTCCGGCTCGCGGCTGCCGAGCCGTCCGAGGTTGGGGCCGTTGAGCACCATGACCCTGGTCACGCCGAGACCTCCGCGTAGGCGGCGACCAGCAGGGACGGGTCGGGGCCCTCCAGGACGGAGGTCTTGCCGAGGCCGTCCAGGACGATGAAGCGGATCAGGTCGCCGCGCGACTTCTTGTCGATCTTCATGGCGTCCAGCAGCTTCGGCCAGGCGTCCGCCTGGTAGCGCAGCGGCAGCCCGACGGAGGCCAGCACGGTGCGGTGCCGGTCGGCCGTCTCGTCGTCCAACCGGCCTGCCAGGCGGCCGAGTTCGGCGGCGAAGACCATGCCGATGGAGATCGCGGCGCCGTGCCGCCACTTGTAGCGCTCGTTGCGCTCGATGGCGTGGCCGAGGGTGTGGCCGTAGTTGAGGATCTCGCGCCGGCCGGACTCCTTGAGGTCCCCGGAGACCACGTCGGCCTTGACCTGGATGGCGCGGCGGATCAGCTCGACGGTGTGCCGGCCGTCCGGGGTCTTGGCGCCCTCCGGGTCGGCCTCGATCAGGTCGAGGATGGCCGGGTCGGCGATGAAGCCGCACTTGATGACCTCGGCGAGGCCGGAGACGTAGTCGTGCTTGGGCACGGTCGCCAGGGTGTCGAGGTCGGCCAGCACGCCCACCGGCGGGTGGAAGGCGCCGACCATGTTCTTGCCCTCGGCGATGTTGATGCCGGTCTTGCCGCCGACGGCCGCGTCGACCATGCCGAGCAGCGTGGTGGGCATGGAGATCCAGCGGACGCCGCGCAGCCAGGTGGCGGCGACGAAGCCTGCCAGGTCGGTGGTGGCGCCGCCGCCGAGGCCGACGACGACGTCGCTGCGGGTGAAGCCGATCTGCCCGAGCACCGACCAGCAGTACGCGGCGACCTCGGCGCTCTTGGCGTCCTCGGCGTTGGGCACCTGCAGCGCGATCGCCTCGTAGCCCTCGCCGAGCAGGTCCTCGCGGATGGCGTCGGCGGTGGCGGCCAGCGCCTCGGGGTGGATGATCGCGACCCGCCTGGCGCGGGTGCCGATCAGCGGCGCCAGCTCGCCGAGCAGCTGGTGCCCGATCAGCACGTCGTACGGGTCGTGGCCGGCGCTGCCGCCGACGTGAATCCTGACGATGGGGTCAGTCATGGGGGGTCTTCAGCTCCAGTGCTTCCAGTACGGCGTCCGCGACCTGCTCGGGGGTGCGGCCGGCGGTGTCGACGACGGCGGTGGCCACCTCCAGGTAGAGGGGCCGGCGGGCCTCCATCAGCTCGCGCCAGCGGGCCCGCGGGTTGATGGCCAGCAGCGGGCGCGGGGCGTCCAGGCCGACCCGCTTGACCGCGTCCGCCAGCGGGACCTCCAGGAAGACGACCGGCAGCTCGCGCAGCAGGGCGCGGGTGGCCTCGGCCATCACCGCGCCGCCGCCGAGTGCCAGGACGCCGTCGTGCTCCGTGGCGCCCGTGCGCACGGCCCGGACCTCCAGCTCGCGGAAGTGCGGCTCGCCCTCGTCGATGAAGATCTCCGGGATGGGCTTGCCGGCCAACGCCTCGATGTCGGCGTCGGTGTCCCGGAAGCCGACGCCCAGGCGCTCGGCCAGGGCCCGCCCGACGGTGGACTTGCCACTGCCGGGCGGGCCGACCAGCACAACGACCGGAACGGTCATCGGATGATCAGGTTGTCGAGGTAGCCCTGCACGTTGCGGCGGGTCTCGGAGACGTGGTCACCGCCGAACTTCTCGCTCACCGCGTCGGCCAGCACCAGCGCGACCATCGCCTCGGCGACGATCCCGGCGGCCGGCACGGCGCAGACGTCCGAGCGCTGGTGGTGCGCCTTGGCCGGCTCGCCGGTGCGCACGTCCAGGGTCTGCAGCGCCCGCGGCACGGTGGCGATCGGCTTCATGGCGGCACGCACCCGCAGCACCTCGCCGGTGGTCAGGCCGCCCTCGGTGCCGCCGGAGCGGCCGGAGGTGCGCTTGACGCCCTCGGGGGTCGGGACGATCTCGTCGTGCGCCTGCGAGCCGGGCACCCGGGCCAGCTCGAAGCCGTCGCCGACCTCGACGCCCTTGATCGCCTGGATGCCCATCAGCGCGGCGGCCAGCCGGGCGTCCAGCCGGCGGTCCCAGTGCACGTGCGAGCCCAGACCCACCGGCACGCCGTACGCGAGCACCTCGACCACGCCGCCGAGGGTGTCGCCGTCCTTGTGGGCCTGGTCGATCTCGGCGACCATCGCCTTCGACGCGTCGGCGTCCAGGCAGCGCACCGGGTCGGCGTCCAGCCGCGCCTCGTCCGAGGGCAGCGGCAGCACACCGGCCGGGGCCTTGGCGGCGGCCAGCTCGACCACGTGGCTGACGATCTCGATCCCGCAGGTCGCCTTCAGGTACGCGCGGGCGACGGCACCGAGCGCGACCCGGGCGGCCGTCTCACGGGCGCTGGCGCGCTCCAGGATCGGACGGGCCTCGTCGATCGAGTACTTCTGCATGCCGGCCAGGTCGGCGTGGCCGGGGCGGGGGCGGGTGAGCGCCTCGTTGCGGGCCAGACCGGCCAGCACCTCGGGGTCGACCGGGTCGGCCGACATGACCTGCTCCCACTTCGGCCACTCGGTGTTGCCGACCATGACCGCCACCGGGCTGCCCATGGTCTCGCCGTGCCGGACGCCGCCGAGGAACGTCACCTCGTCCTGCTCGAACTTCATCCGTGCGCCGCGACCGTAACCGAGCCGGCGGCGCGCCAGCGCGTCGGCCACCACCGCGGTGGTGACCGGTACACCGGCGGGCAGGCCCTCCAGCGTCGCGACGAGTGCGGGGCCGTGCGACTCCCCCGCCGTCAGCCAGCGCAACGTACCCAACGGAGCTCCTTCATCAGCGGACCGGCCACGGCACCTGCCGGGGCCCGCCCGGGCGTGCCTTTTCCCCTGAATCCTTTCACGTCCCGGCGGCACCCGGAGGCCCAGTCCGCGTGACGGACGGTGGTCGGTCAGTCGGCGGGACGGTGGTCGGCACGATTCCGGCCAGCCGGCCGGGCGGCGGTCGGCGCGATCCGGCCACCGGCGCGGGCTCAGCGCCCGGCGAGGGCCTTCTCGCCCGCCTCGCGCATCGCCGCCAGCGGCCCCGGCGCCCGCCCGGTGAAGGCCTCGCTCTGCAGCACCGCCTGGTGCACCAGCAGGTCCAGCCCGCCCAGGACGGTCGCCCCGCGCGCGGCGCAGGCGGCCGCCAGCGCCGTCGGCCACGGGTGGTACAGCACGTCGAACAGCGCCCCCGGCGCGGCGGGCAGCGCCCCGGCGAACGCGTCGGTCGCACCGACCGGCGTGGTCGAGACGGTCAGCGGCCGAGCCAGCGCCTGCGCGCCGAGCTCCCAGTCGGCGGTGCGCACGGCGACGCCCAGCCGCTCGCCCAGCTCGGCCATCTCCCGGGCCCGCTCCGCACTGCGCACGTAGACGGTCACCTCGCCGGTGCAGACCTGGGCCAGCGCCGCCAGCGCCGAGGAGGCGGTGGCCCCGGCACCCAGCACGGCCGCGGCCGGCACCTCGGTGATGCCGCGCTCGCGCAGCGCGTTCACCAGCCCGGGGACGTCGGTGTTGTCCCCGGTGCGCCGCCCGTCGGCGGTGAACACCACGGTGTTCACCGCGTCCACCGCGCGGGCCGTCGCGCTGACCTCGTCCAGCAGCGGGATGATCGCCCGCTTCAGCGGCATGGTCAGCGACAGCCCGGCCCACTCGGCCTCGTCCAGCCCGGCCAGGAAGCCGGGCAGGCCGGCCTCGTCGACCTCGAAGCGGTCGTAGCGCCAGCCGTCCAGCCCGAGCGCCGCGAAGGCGGCCCGGTGCAGGTCCGGCGAGAGCGAGTGGGCGATCGGCGAGCCGAGTACGGCGGCCCGGTACTTGCTGGTCAACGCTGCTCCTCCGTGAACGGCGGTGCGGTGGCGGCTACTTGGTGGTGCAGTGGAGACCGACCTTGTCGAAGCCCTGGCCCGCCGCCCGGCAGTACGCCTCGACGTTGGCCGCGTGCTCCTTGTCCGTCTCGGCGAACAGGGTCTTGATCGGGGACATCGCGATGAAGTACAGCCACTTGCCGTCCGCCGGGTTGAGCACCGCCTTGAGCGCGTCGTCGCCGGGGTTGGAGATCGGCGTCGGCGGCAGGCCCGGGTTGATGTAGGTGTTGTACTTGTTGGACCCGTCGTTGATGTCCTTCTTGTCCAGGTCCTTGCGGCCCAGCGAGTACTGCAGCGTGGTGTCCATGCCGAGCGTGTGGCGCACGGCATCGCTCGCCAACCGGTTCTGGATGGTCCGGGCCATCTTGCCGAAGTCCTCGACGTTGTTGCCCTCGCGCTGCAGGATGCTCGCCTCGATGACCACCTCGTACGCGTTCTTGAGGCCGGCCTTGGACGCGTCGGCGTCCAGGGTCGCGTACTTGTCGGTGGCGTTCTTCACCATCTGCTTGAGCAGGTCCTCGGGCTTCATGCCGTCGGCGATGTTGTACCGGGTCGGCCAGAGGAAGCCCTCGACGTTGCCGTTCGCGTACGCCGGCAGGCCGAGACTACCGACCTGGGCCTTGGCGACACCCGCCGTGGTGCCCTGCGGCAGCTTCAGCTTCCCGTCGATCAGGGTGTAGATGTCGGCGGCGGTCTTGCCCTCGGGGATGACCAGCGCCGCACCGCCGGCCCCGTTGAGCAGTTCGCTCAGCGCGGTGGCAGCCGGCAGCTCCTTCTTCAGCGAGTAGAAGCCCGGCTGGACGTTCTTGCACTTCGGCTCGGCGTCGCAGGCCTTGCTGAAGGCGTCGACGCTCTTGACCACGCCGGCGCTCTTCAGCGCCAGGCCGATCTGACCGCCGACCGCACCCGACTTGACCTCGACCTGGACGGGGCTGCCGCCCTCGCCCGTGAAGTCCGGCGGCGGGCCGAAGTGGTCCTGGTAGAAGCCGTAGCCCCACCAGCCGGCCCCGCCCAGGGCGCCGACCAGCACCAGCGCGACCAGCAGGCAGGCCCCGCCGTTGCGGCGGCCGGACTTCTTGCCCTTCTCCTTGCGCTTCTTCTGCGCGTCGCGGGAGGAGTCCTCCTCGCCGAGGAAGCCCTCCTGTTCGGCGTGGCCGTCCTCGTCGCGGTACTCGGCGTCCTCGTGGTGGCCGTCCTCGTGACGGCCGTCCTCCTGGAAGCCGTCCGGGTGGCCGTCCCACTCGTCGGTCTCGGGCGCGTGCCCGCCGACCGGATCGGCGCCGGCCTCCAGCGCGGCGGCCTCGGCCTCCCAGTCGATGCCGTCCGGGCCGGGGCCGCTGACGGGCGCGGCCGGCTCGGGTTCCGGCGCCGCGCGACGCCGCCGCCCGGGCTGCGCGCCCTGCTGCGGCACGCCCGGCTGCTGCTGCGCACCGGGTTGCTGAGGCTGCTGGGGTTGGTGGGGCTGCTGGGCCTGCTGGGCCTGCTGCGGGGACATCCCCTGCTGCTGCGCCATGCCCGGTTGCTGCTGACCGTCCGGGAACCCCTGCTGCTGGTACCCCTGCTGGGGCAGCTGCTGCTGGTACCCCTGCGGCGCCATCTGCTGCTGCTGTTGCTGTTGCTGCTGCGGGTACCCCTGCTGCGGCATCTGCTGCTGCGGGTAGCCCTGCTGCGGCATCTGCTGCTGGGGCACCTGCTGCTGCGGGTACTGCTGCTGCCCGCCCGGGAACCCCTGCTGCTGCTGATACCCCTGCGGGTACCCCTGCTGCGGCATCTGCTGCATCTGCTGCATCTGCTGCTGCGGATACCCCTGCTGCTGCACGTCTCCGTACGGCTGCTGGACCGGCTCGCCCTGCTGCTGGGGATACTGCTGGACCGGCTCGCCCTGCTGGGGATACTGCTGCCACTGGCCGTCCTGCTGGCCGGGGACCGGCTGCTGGCCGCCGTACCCGGGGTCACCGGGGTGCCACGGCTCAGAGCCCTGGGGGCCGTAGCCCCGACCCAGATCGGTCATTGATCCCCTTAACCGACGAAGACGGCCGGAGGATCGGACCGGCCGTCCGGGACGCGGTCCCGGCTGATTCTCGAACCGGCGTGCTAGCGCAGCGCCTGGGAGGAGACGTTACCGTACCGCACACGTGCCCCCGGCAGGGCGGACGTGCTGTCAGTGTCCGACCTCACCAGCCCGCGCCCGGCTCGGGCTCCGGCGCCGCCGGCCCGGAGTCGGGGGCCGACGCACCGGCCGAAGCCGACGACGAGGCCGAGGCGCCGGGCTTCGCCGACGCCCGGTTCGCGTTGAACTCGGCGACGTTGCGCTGCTGCACGTCGAAGCTGTCGGTGAAGCGGGTGTCCCCCGGTTTCACGGTGACGAAGTAGAGCCAGTCCCCCTGCGCCGGGTCCAGCGCCGCCGTGATCGCCTGCCGCCCCGGGTTGGAGATCGGCGTGGGCGGCAGCCCCGGGTGCAGGTAGGTGTTGTACGGGGAGTCCAGCCGGGTGTCGGTGACGGTGGTGTTCAGGGTCGACCGGCCGAGCGCGTAGTTGATCGTGGAGTCGAGCTGCAGCGGCATGCCCTTGGCCAGCCGGTTGTAGATGACCCGCGCCACCTTGCCCATGTCCTCGTTGTTGTCGGCCTCGCCCTGGACCATGCTGGCCACGGTGACCAGCCCGTACAGGCTCTGGCCGAGGTTCTGCGCGACGACGTTCGCGTCGTCCCGGCTGAACTCCTTGCCGGCCCGCTCCACCATCTGTTTCAGCAGGTCGATCGCGGTGGTTCCGTCGGTGACGCTGTACGTCGCGGGGAAGAGGTAGCCCTCGGGGCTGCCCTTGGCGAAGTCCGGCAGGCCCAGTTCGGCGCCCTGCTCCTGGGCGGTGCGCTGGGTGGTGCCCTCCGGCAGACGCAGCTTGTGGTCGATGGCCACGTAGATCTGGTAGCCGCGCCAGCCCTCGGGGATGGTCAGGCCGTTGGCGTTGGCCGGGTCGATCAGCACGGTCAGCGCGGCCGCGGCCGACATCCGCTGCTTCAGGGTGTAGGTGCCGGGCTGGATCCGCCCGGCGGCCGCGGCGCTGCCCTTGGCCGCCCGGGTGAAGGCGAGCGAGCTGGCCACCACCCCGTTGCGGACCAGAGTGGACGCGATCTGGGACAGGCCCGCGCCCTCCGGCACCGAGACCTGGACGCTGCCGGTGCCCTGCCCCGCGAAGTCGGCGGCGGCCGGGGGTGTGCGCTGCCCCTGGAGCCAGGCGTACCCGGCGAGACCCGCCCCGCCGAACACCGCGACCAGGGCGAGCGCGGTGAGCGCGCAGGCCAGTCCGTTACGCCGTCGGTGCGGATCGGGCGCATCGGAGCGCGTGCGGGGCGCGCCCGGGGGCCGGCCCTCCGGTTCCAGCACCGGCGCACCCAGGTGCCCGGGCGTGAGCCCCGGGTGGAAGTCCTGGTCGGTCATGGCTCGCGTCCCCTCGGCAGTGCCGAAACGTTCGAAAGGGGTCCGTGCGGACGCGTCCGCACGGACCCCTCGACGGGACGTTAGATCAGGCCGGTCAGCCGACCGCCTCGACGCTCTCACCGGGCGGGTTCCCGCTCACCCGTTCGGACTCAAGGGCGGTCTGCAGGATCACCACCGCGGCGGCCTGGTCGACCACCGAGCGGCCCTTCTTCGCCTTGACGCCCGAGGCGCGCAGCCCGTGGGTGGCGGTGACGGTCGACATCCGCTCGTCGACCAGCCGGACCGGCACCGGGTACAGCCGGTTGGCCAGCCGCGTCGCGTACGCGCGGACCTTCTCCGCCGCCGGGCCCTCCTTGCCGCTCAGCGAGCGGGGCAGCCCGACGATCACCTCCACCGCGTCGTACTCCTCGACGATGGCGGCGATCCTGGCCTGCGACTTCACCCCGGCCGGAACGGTCTCCACGGGCGTGGCGAGCACCCCGTCGGGGTCGCAGGACGCGACCCCGATCCGGGCGTCACCGACGTCGACGGCGATCCGCCGCCCCCGCCGGAAGGGCCGCTCCACCTGAGGCTCCTCGACCATCAGCTGGCGCGCTCCGCGACCAGGCCGCGCACCGCGGCGACGGCCTCGCCGACCGCGGCCGGGTTGGAGCCGCCGCCCTGGGCGACGTCGTCCTTGCCGCCACCGCCGCCGCCGAGGGTCTTGGCGGCGACCCGGACCAGCTCGCCGGCCTTGATGCCGCGGCCGCGGGCGTCCTCGTTGGTGGCGATCACGGTCAGCGGACGGCCGCCGGCCACGGTGAAGGCGGCGACCACGGCCGGGCGCGAGCCGAGGCGGCCGCGCACGTCCAGCACCAGCTTGCGCAGCTCGTCCGCGCCCACGCCGTCGGCGACCTGCGCGGCGACCACCGAGATGCCCTGCACGTCCTCGGCCGAGTCGGCCAGACCCGCCGCGGCGGCCAGCACCTTCTCGGCGCGGAAGCGCTCGATCTCCTTCTCGGCGTCCTTGAGCTTGGCGAGCATGCCCGAGATCTTCTCCGGCAGCTCCTCCGGGCGCCCCTTGACCAGCTCGGTCAGCTGGGACACCACGGTGTGCTCGCGGGCCAGGAACTTGTACGCGTCGACGCCGACCAGCGCCTCGACGCGGCGCACGCCGGAGCCGATCGAGGACTCGCCGAGCAGCTTCACCAGGCCCAGTTGGGCGGTGTTGCCGACGTGCGTGCCACCGCACAGCTCCTTGGAGAAGTCACCGATGGTGACGACCCGGACCTCGTCGCCGTACTTCTCGCCGAACATCGCGATGGCACCGGCCTTGCGGGCCTGATCCATCGTCATGACCTCGGCGGTGACGTCGAGTTCGCGACCCAGCACGTCGTTGATCTTCTGCTCGACGTCGACCAGCACGGTGCCCGGGACGGCGGCGGGCGAGCCGAAGTCGAAGCGGAAGCGGCCGGGGGCGTTCTCGGAGCCGGCCTGGGCGGCCGTCGGGCCGAGCGCGTCGCGCAGCGCCTGGTGGGTCAGGTGGGTGGCCGAGTGGGCGCGGGCGATCGCCCGGCGGCGCTCGGTGTCGATCGTGGCGTACGCCGAGGCGCCGAGCACGACCTCGCCGAACAGCACCCCACCGGAGTGCACGATGACACCCGGGACGGGCTGCTGCACGTCGCGGATCTCCACCACCGCGCCGGACTCCAGCCGGATCCGGCCGTGGTCGGCGAGCTGGCCGCCGCCCTCGGCGTAGAACGGGGTGCGGTCGAGGATGATCTCGACCTCGTCGCCCTCGGAGGCGGCCGGCGCCGGAATGCCGTCCACCAGCAGGCCGACGACGCTGGCCTCGCCCTCGGTGAGGTTGTAGCCGGTGAAGACGCTCGCGCCGGACTTGTCGGCGACCTCGCGGTACGCGGCGACGTCGGCGTGGCCCATCTTCTTGGCCTTGGCGTCCGCCTTGGCGCGGTTGCGCTGCTCCTGCATCAGGCGGCGGAAGCCGGCCTCGTCCACCTGGAGGCCCTGCTCCTCGGCCATCTCCAGGGTGAGGTCGATCGGGAAGCCGTAGGTGTCGTGCAGCTTGAAGGCCTGGTCCCCGGAGAGGACCGCGCCGCCGGCCTGCTTGGTCTCGGTGACCGCGGCGTCCAGCAGGCTGGTGCCGGCCTTGAGGGTCTGCAGGAAGGCCGCCTCCTCGCCGACGACGACCGTCTCGATGCGCTTGCGGTCGCTCTCCAGCTCCGGGTACTGCGGAGCCATCGCCTTGATCGCGATGTCGGTGAGGTCCTTGGCCACCACGCCGGTGGCGCCCAGCAGGCGCATGTTGCGGATGGCGCGGCGCAGGATGCGGCGCAGCACGTAGCCGCGGCCCTCGTTGCCGGGGGTGACGCCGTCGCCGATCAGCATCAGCGCGGTGCGGATGTGGTCGGTGACCACGCGCAGCGAGACGTCCGACTTGTGGTCGGCGCCGTAGGTGTGGCCGGTGAGCTCGGCGGCGCGGTCGAGGATCATCCGGCTGGTGTCGATCTCGAAGAGGTTGTCGACGCCCTGGAGGATGGCGGCGAGGCGCTCCAGGCCGAGGCCGGTGTCGATGTTCTTGCTCGGCAGGTCGCCGAGGATCTCGAAGCCGTCCTTGCCGTCGCCGTGGCCGCGCTCGTACTGCATGAAGACCAGGTTCCAGATCTCCAGGTAGCGCTCGCCGTTGACGGCCGGGCCGCCCTCCTCGCCGTACGCGGGGCCGCGGTCGTAGTTGATCTCCGAGCACGGGCCGCAGGGGCCGGGGACGCCCATCGACCAGAAGTTGTCCTTCATGCCGAGACGCTGGATGCGCTCGGACGGGACGCCGATGACGTCACGCCAGATCAGCTCGGCCTCGTCGTCGTCCTGGTAGACGGTGATCCAGAGCTTCTCCTTCTCCAGGCCGTAGCCACCGTCCGCGACGGAGCTGGTGAGCAGCTCCCACGCGAACTTGATGGCGCCTTCCTTGAAGTAGTCGCCGAAGGAGAAGTTGCCGCACATCTGGAAGAAGGAGCCGTGCCGGGTGGTCTTCCCGACCTCCTCGATGTCCAGGGTGCGCACGCACTTCTGGACGCTGGTGGCGCGCGAGAACTGCGGCTTGACCTCGCCCAGGAAGTAGGGCTTGAACGGCACCATGCCGGCGTTGACCAGCAGCAGGGTGGGGTCGTCGGCGACCAGGGACGCCGACGGAACGACGGTGTGGCCGCGCTCCTCGAAGAAGCGCAGCCAGCGGCGGCGGATCTCAGCCGACTCCATTATTGGTCCTTCCGGTTCGGGGTGCCGCCCCGCTGCGGCAGGGCGCGGCGGGGCGTTTCTTCAATGGCTCGGGTGGTGGTGCGGGCCC
This sequence comes from Kitasatospora sp. NPDC058478, assembly GCF_042720345.1. Taxonomy (NCBI): domain Bacteria; kingdom Bacillati; phylum Actinomycetota; class Actinomycetes; order Kitasatosporales; family Streptomycetaceae; genus Kitasatospora; species Kitasatospora sp. NPDC058478. Next base: position 11,137 of record NZ_JBHXML010000070.1, read on the forward strand.
CACGGGACACGGGGCGGGGGCCGGACGGGGGCAGGGCGGCGGCCGGGCTGCCGGGCGCCGCCGAGATAGCTCGGTACTGCGGCTCGCCGCGCAGGACCCGTCCGGTGCTCCGGGGTTCGACGACGGCGGTGCCGTGCAGTCCGAGGTCGTCCTTCAGCTGCTCCTCGCGCTCGGCCATGCCGGCCCGCACGTCCTGGGCGAACTGCTTGGCCAGGTCGCCCAGGTGCAGCGCACCGCGCGTGGCGGTGCCGGAGAGGCTGTCCGGGGTGAGCCGGTGCACGGCCTCGTTGGCCTTGTTCATGGCCCACACGGTCGCACCGGCGCCGACCGCCATCCAGAAGACGCGTCGCACCATGCCGTCAGCCCCTCACCGCGCGCCGGACCCGGGAGAGCAGGCCATTCCTGGGCGCGGTCGCGGCGCGCACCTCGGCCCGGATCAGCCGGGCCAGCTCCTCGCGCTCGCCGCTCTGCGACGGCACGGACGGCTGGCCGCCCTGCTGCTTGGAGACGGCCTTGCGGACGCCGTAGCTGAAGGCCGCGACCTTCACCAGCGGCCCGCCCAGGGTGGCGGCGACGGTGGAGGAGAGCGCGTTGGCGTTGGCGGCGGCGTCCTGCACGTTGGCGGTGATCTCGTCCACCCGCTCCAGCTGCTGGCTGGCGCTGCGCACGGCGGCGCCCGCGTCGCTCAGCAGCGGGACGGCCTGCTCGGTGACGGCGGAGACGAGGACGGTGGCCTCCTTCAGCACGCGCGAGAGGCGGACCAGCACCACGGCGAGCAGGGTGACCAGGACCGCCCAGAACACGGCGACGAGCAACCCGGCCAGCTCTCCCACGGACACCTTTGCGCGCTCCCTCGCCTTGCTGTTCTCCAAACGGAACCCTATCGCGCCCACGCCCGGTTTCCGGACCGGGTTATCGCCGGGCCCCGGGGTCCACCGCCGCGTCGGCCCTCGGCCGAACCGGTCGGATGTGCGAACCGCGCGCGTAACCTACCGGCCGGTCACCTCGTTCTGCCAGGCGGGCCGTCGCCCGTACGGCCCGACGAACGTCCGGGCCCCGACGGTCCGGGCCAGGAACACGGGGAGCAACGCTTGGCCGGCGACTGGAGAGCACAGCCCGGGGAACCCGCGGCGTGGCCGCGCGAGCCGCAGCCCGGCCGGCTGCCGGCCGAGGTGACGGGCTTCGTCGGGCGGCAGCGGGAGCTGGCCGAGCTGGCGGGCCTGCTGGCCGGCGCCCGGCTGGTGACGGTGACCGGGCCGGGCGGGGTGGGCAAGAGCCGGCTGGCCCTGCGCGCCGCCGCCCGGGCGGCCGGCGCCTTCCCGGACGGCACCTGGCTGGTCGAGGTGGCCCCGGTGCAGGACCCGCTGCTGCTCGGCCGCGCGGCGCTGGAGGCGCTGCGGCTGACCGACGACACCGCCCGCCCGCCGCTGGACGTGCTCACCGAGCGGCTGTCCGGCCGGCGCACGCTGCTGGTGCTGGACGGCTGCGAGCACCTGGTGCAGGCCTGCGCCGACCTGGCGGACGCGCTGCTGCGGGCACTGCCCGGCCTCCGGGTGCTGACCACCAGCCGCGCCGCGCTGCGGGCCTCGGGCGAGCACCTGCTCACCCTGGCCCCGCTGCCGGTCGACCCTCGGCCGAGCGGTCCGAGCGGTCCGAGCGGTCCGAGCGGTCCGAGCGGTCCGGGCGGGCTGCCGGACGCGGTACGGCTGTTCGCCGAGCGGGCCCGGGCGGTGCTGCCCTCCTTCGCGCTGACCGAGGCCAACGCCGAGGCGGTGAGCCTGCTCTGCCGCCGTCTGGACGGCCTCCCGCTGGCGGTGGAGCTGGCGGCCGGGCGGCTGCGCGCGCTGTCGGTGGAGCAGATCACCGCCCGGCTGGACGACCGGTTCCGGCTGCTCACCGGCGGCTCCCGGACGGCCCTGCCGCGGCACCGGGCGCTACGCACCACGATCGGTTGGAGCCATGAGCTCTGCACCGTGCAGGAACGTTTGCTCTGGGCCCGCCTCTCGGTCTTCGCCGGCAGTTTCGACCTGGAGGCCGCCGAGTACGTCTGCGCCGGTGACGGCCTGGAGGCCGAGGACGTGCTCGACCTGCTCGACGAACTGGTCGGCAAGTCCGTGGTGCTGCGCGAGGACAGCGCCTTCGGCGTCCGCTTCCGGCTGCTGGACACCCTGCGCGACTACGGCGGCCAGTGGCTGCGGGCCGCCGGCGAGGAGCAGCGGCTGCTGCGCCGCCACCGCGACTGGTACCTGGGCGTGGCCACCTGGGGCGAGGTCGAGTGGTTCGGGCCCCGGCAGGCCGAGACCGCCGAACGCACCCGACTCGCCCACCCCAACCTCCGCGCGGCGCTGGAGTTCTGCCTCGCCGAGCCCGGCGAGGAGCAGATCGCCCTGCTGCTGGCGGGCACGCTGTGGTTCTACTGGGTCGGCTGCGGCCACCCCGGCGAGGGGCGGCACTGGCTGGACCGCGCGCTCGCCCTGGACCGCGAGCCGACCGAGGCCCGCGCCAAGGCCCTCTGGGCGACCGGCCACCTGGCCACCCTGCAAGGCGACCTGGAGGCGGCCCGCCCGGCTCTGGAGGAGTGCCGCCGCCAGGCCCTGGACACCGGCGACGACCGGGCGCTCGCCTACGCCGTCCACCGGCAGGCCGGCGCGGCCCTGGTCGGCGACGAGCCGGAGCGCGCCGCCGAGCTGTTCGAGGAGGCGCTCTGGCACTACCGGACCATCGGCGAGCTCAACAGCAACGTCGTGCTGGCCATGGTCGAGCTGGGCCTCGCGTACCTGTTCCAAGGGGATCCGGAGAGCGGCGAGCTCTGGTTCGGCCAGGCCCGCGAGCTGTGCGAGGAGCACGGCGAGCAGTGGGCGTACGCGTACGTGCTGTACGCGACGGCGTACGCGCACTGGCTGGACGGCGCCGTCCGGGCGGCCCGCGCCCTGGCCCGGGAGGGCCTGCGGCTGAACCACCTGTTCCACGACCTGCTCGGCATCGCGCTGGCGATCGACCTGCTGGCGCTGCTGGAGACCGAGCCGGGCGGCCCGGGCGCGCCGGGCGACCTGGGCGAGGCCCGGGTGCTGCAGGGCGCCGCGCACCGGATCTGGCACACGGTCGGCCTGCCCTTCCTGGGCTCGCGGTCCTTCTTCGGCCCGCACCAGGAGTGCGCGGAGCGGGCCCGGGCGGGGCTGACCGCGCAGGAGTACGAGCAGTGCTACCAGGCCGGGGCCCGGCTCGACCTGGACGCGGCGGTCTCCCGGGCGCTGGGCGCCAGCGGGTCGACGGGCGGCCCGGAGCCCGGGTCCGGGCCCTGCTCGGTGCCGTCCGCACCGGCGCCCGCACCGGCCAGGAATAGCTGAAACTTGCCGATTGCTTGAGGAGGCAAGGAACCACCCGGAAGGAGCCCCCCGTGGCCGTGACCACCGCCGCCGACGAGTACCGCCTCGCGACGTTCCACTTCGAGTCCAAGGCCTACGCCGACGCCGCCCGCATGCTGGAGGGCGTGCTCGCCGAGGAGCCGGCCAACCTCTCGGTCCGGCTGCTGCTGGCCCGCAGCTACTACCACTCCGCCCAACTCGGGCGCGCCGAGGCCGAGTTGCTCCGGATCCTGGACACCGACCCGGCCGAGGACTACGCCCGGCTGATGCTCGGCCGCACCCTGGAGCGCCAGGGGCGCGCCGAGGAGGCCCGCCCGCACCTGCGGCTGGCCGCGGCGATGACCGGCGAGAACCGCTAGGGGCTCTCTTTCGGATCACGTCGGATCAGCGCGCGGCGTCGGAGTGCGTGCATCGCAAGGCGGAGGAGGGAGTCCATGCGGTGGGGGCACCTCCCGGCCGGAGGCTGGGGGCCATCGGCGACCGACGACAACGCGGCGAGGTGCGTGCTCCGGCGTCGCGCGCCCGGCGTGATCCGAAAGAGAGCCCCCGGGTCCCGTCCGACCGGCACCGGCAGGCACCACCGGAAAAGGGGCGAGCCCCCGCCGCCTCGAAAGGCGACGGGGGCTCGCTGAGGTACCGCAGATGCGGAACCGCCGCGGGTCAGCGCGAGTAGTACTCGACCACCAGCTGCTCGTCACAGATCACCGGGACCTCCTTGCGCTGCGGCGCACGGTCCAGGCGGAAGGCCAGGGCCTTCAGGTTGACCTCGAGGTACTTCGGGGTCTGGCCCTCACCCGCGTAGCCACCCTCACGGGCGACCTGGAACGGGACCTTCTCCTTGCTGCGCTCGCGGACGGTCACCACGAAGCCCGGCTTCATCTGGTACGACGGCTTGTTGACCTTGCCACCGTTGACCTCGATGTGGCCGTGGACGACCATCTGGCGGGCCTGGTAGATGGTGCGGGCAATGCCCGAACGCAGCACCAGCGAGTCCAGACGGGTCTCCAGCTCGGCGACGAGCGCCTCACCGGTCTTGCCCTCGGCCTTCTTCGCGCGGTCGAACGCGCGCGCCATCTGCTTCTCGCTCAGGTCGTACTGGGCGCGCAGACGCTGCTTCTCGAGCAGACGGACCTTGTAGTCCGAGTTCTGCTTGCGACCACGGCCGTGCTGGCCGGGCGGGTACGGGCGGGCCTCGAAGTACTTGACGGACTTCGGGGTCAGCGGCACGCCGAGCGCACGCGCGATCTTGACCTTGGGACGCTTCTGGTTCGCCATGAACCAAACCTTCCTTGCTTACGAATACGGCTTCACCAGGTGTTGACGGAGGTCGCATCTCGCGACCCGGAGACAACCCATCGCCGAGGCGATGCGGTCAGCCGCTCTCCGGAGCCGGGCACAAAAGTGCTGGTCACACGGAACAGCCCGGAAATCCGGGCCGTCCGCGACACCGAAACGGTGCGCGACGCTCCTGGTGCGGGCCTCCCGGAGGAGGCCTACGGCCGATGCCCCGCTGGTGCGGCCGGTCGGTGGAGTCTCCTCCGCCGCCGTCCCGGGGCATGGCACTTCGACCGATTGTACCGGGTGGTCGAGCGCCCCTTCTCACTCACCCCTGAGCCGACCCCGCGTCCACTCCACGACGTCCGCGTACCGGGCCTCGCCGCCGCGCCGGGTCGGCTGGTAGTAGTCCTTGCCGTGCACCGCGTCCGGCGCGTACTGCTGGGCCGCGATGCCCTCCGGCAGGTCGTGCGGGTACTGGTAGCCCTGGCCGTGGCCGAGCTTGCCCGCGCCGCCGTAGTGCGCGTCCCGCAGGTGCGGCGGCACCGCGCCCGCGAGCCCCTGCCGGACGTCCGCCAGCGCCGCGTCGATCGCCAGGTAGGCCGCGTTGGACTTGGGCGCCAGGGCCAGCGCGATCGCCGCCTGGGAGAGGATGATCCGCGCCTCCGGGAAGCCGATCAGGGCCACCGCCTGGGCCGCCGCGACCGCCGTCTGGAGCGCCGTCGGGTCGGCCAGGCCGACGTCCTCGCTGGCCGAGATCATCAGCCGGCGGGCGATGAACCGCGGGTCCTCCCCCGCCTCGATCATCCGGGCCAGGTAGTGCAGGGTGGCGTCCACGTCGCTGCCCCGGATCGACTTGATCAGCGCGCTCGCCACGTCGTAGTGCTGGTCGCCGTCCTTGTCGTAGCGCACCGCCGCCTGGTTGACGGCCGTCTCCGTGGTGGCCAGCGTGATGCTCGCCTCGCCCTTCTCCAGCGCCGCCCCGGCCGCCGCCTCCAGCGTGGTGAGCGCCCGCCGGGCGTCACCGCCGGCGAGGCGCACCAGGTGGTCCTCGGCCTCCGCCGTCAGCTCCAGCGCGCCCCCCAGGCCGCGCTCGTCGGCCACCGCGCGGCGCAGCAGGGCGCGGACGTCCTCGTCGGTCAGCGACTCCAGGGTGAGCAGCAGCGAGCGGGACAGCAGCGGGGAGATCACCGAGAAGTACGGGTTCTCGGTGGTCGCCGCGATCAGGGTGACCCACCGGTTCTCCACGGCCGGCAGCAGCGAGTCCTGCTGGGCCTTGGAGAAGCGGTGGATCTCGTCCAGGAACAGCACCGTCTCCCGGCCGGACATGCCGACCGCCCGCCGGGCGCCGTCGATCACCGCCCGGACCTCCTTGACCCCGGCGGTGATCGCGGACAGCTCGACGAAGCGGCCCTCCACGGCCTGGCTGATCACGTGCGCCAGGGTGGTCTTGCCGGTACCGGGCGGGCCCCAGAGGATCACCGAGCTGGTCGCCGCGGGCCCGCGCGAGCCCGAGACCAGCCGCCGCAGCGGCGACCCGGGCTTCAGCAGCTGCCGCTGCCCGGCCACCTCGTCCAGGGTGCGCGGGCGCATCCGTACGGCCAGCGGCGCCCGGCCGGGCTCCCTGCTCTGGCGTTCCTCGGCGGCGGCGGTGAAGAGGTCCGGTTCGTCCACACCGGAAGCCTATGCGAGGCCGCCGACACACCCGCCGGAGCAGCCGGCCCCATCGCGCCTACGCCCTGTCCCGCCGATCGAGGCGGGCCGCGTGGTCCGGGACGTACTTCTGCAGGTCGCGCGGGGGCCGCTGGTAGCCGCGCGGGGCCGGGCGGGGCGGCAGGTCGATCTGCGGGGCGGTGATCTCGCGGTACGGCACGGTGGAGAGCAGGTGGGCGATCATGTTGATCCGGGCCCGCCGCTTGTCGTCGCTCTCCACCACGTGCCAGGGCGAGTCCGGGGTGTCGGTGTAGACGAACATCTCGTCCTTGGCCCGCGAGTACTCCTCCCAACGGGTGATCGACTCGACGTCCATCGGGGAGAGCTTCCAGCGCTTCATCGGATCCTCCAGCCGGTCCCGGAAGCGCCGTTCCTGCTCGGTGTCGCTCACCGAGAACCAGTACTTGCGCAGCAGGATGCCCGCCTCGATCAGCATCCGCTCGAAGGTCGGGCACTGGTGCAGGAACTGCCAGTACTGCTCGTCCGTGCAGAAGCCCATGACCCGCTCGACGCCGGCCCGGTTGTACCAGCTGCGGTCGAACAGCACGATCTCCCCGGCGGCCGGCAGCTGCTCGACGTACCGCTGGAAGTACCACTGGGTCTTCTGCCGCTCGGTCGGGGTCGGCAGCGCCGCGACCCGGGCGATGCGCGGGTTCAGGTACTCCGTCACCCGCTTGATCGCGCCGCCCTTGCCGGCGGCGTCGCGCCCCTCGAAGACCACCACCAGTCGGGCGCCCTCGACCCGCACCCACTCCTGCAGCTTCACCAGTTCCTGCTGGAGCCGCAGCAGTTCCCGCTCGTACGGCTTCCTCGCGAGTCGTTCCGGCTTCGCGGTCCGCTGCTCCTCGGCCACCTGGGGTCCTCCGTCCGACTGCTGCTGATGAGCACTCACCGTAGGCGCTGGAGGCCGCCTCCGCAGGTCGGAGGACGGGTGGGCGGCAGCGGCGGCCCCCTGAACCGCCGCTGCCGCGCTCCCCCGTCCGGTCGGCGCGAACGCCGAACGATCAACCTTGGCCCACACCTGCCGGACGGGTCCAATATCCGGTTCCATAACCTTGGGGCATGGATGTCGACACCCGCCTGCTGCGCAGCTTCGCCGCGGTCTGCGAGGAGGGGCAGCTGACCGCTGCCGCGGCCCGGCTGTTCGTCTCCCAGCCGACGCTCACCAAGCAGATCCGCCAGCTGGAATCGCTGCTCGGGGTCGAGCTGTTCGAGCGGTCGCGGCGCGGCATGGCGCCCACCCCGGCCGGGCGGGCGCTGGCGGACTACGCCGGGGCGATGCTGGCCGGCTGGGAGGACGCGCTGCGGGCCACCCGGGCGGCCGCCGCCGAGCAGGGCTCGGTGCTGCGGGTGGGGTTCGAGGGCGGCATCATCAACCTGATGACCCGCAGCACCGTCGCCGACTTCGCCCGGCGGATGCCCGGCTGGCAGGTGGAGCTGCGGCAGAACAACTGGTTCGACCCGACCTCGGGCCTGGCCACCGGCGAGATCGACCTGACGCTCTGGCACGGCCCGGCGTGGCTGGTCGAGCACTACAACGTCGCCGTGCTCGGCGAGGAGGCGCGGGTCGTGGCGCTGCCGGCCGGGCACCGGCTGGCGGACCGGGCCGAGCTGTCCGTCGAGGACCTGCTGGACGAGCCGTTCGTGGCGATACCGCACGAGGCCGGGCACTGGCGCGAGTACTGGCTGGCGGGCCGGGAGCGGGGCGGGCGTCCGGTGCGGATCGGCGCGGTGGCGCACAACACCGACGAGTGGCTGGCCGCGGTGGTGTGCGGTCAGGGCGTCGGCTTCGCACCGGAGACGATGAGCCGGCTGGCCGTACGGGATGACGTCGCGTACCGGCCGGTGCGGGGGCTCAGCCCGAGCCGGGTCGGGCTGTACTGGCCGAAGGACCGCGAACTCACGCCGGCGATGGCCGCGTTCGTGCGCAGCTGCCGGGTCACGGTCCCCTTCGGCCGGCTGGGAAGGTCGGGTGGGACGGAGCCCCTGGTGGAAACGTCGGGTGAAAACGGAGCCCCGGGTGGGAACACGATCGGTGGAACCGATCTGACGGTCTACACCGCCACGAAGGCCTCGGGGTAGCGGCAGAGCCCGCGCGGAGCGCCGTCGTACGCGGGCAGCGGCAGCGCCTGGAAGTAGGCGTCCGGCACCTCGAACGGCCCGCTGATCTCGTGCCGTCCGGCCGCGCTGAAGCCGAACCGCCCGTAGTACTCCGGGTCGCCGAGGACGACCACGAGCTTCTCCCCTGCCTTCTCGGCCGCCGACAGCGCGGCCCGGACGACGAGTTCGCCGACGCCCTTGCGCTGCCACTCCGGCGCGACGGCGACCGGCGCGAGCGCGAGGCCCGCGCCGTCCTCGCCGACCCGCAGCCGGGTCAGCAGCGCGTGCCCGATCACCAGCCCGGCCTCGTCGACCGCGACCAGCGACAGCCCGGGCAGCCAGGCCGGATCGCGGCGCAGCGCGTCGACCAGGTCCGCCTCGTCCGGGCCGGGGAACGCGGCCATGTGGACGCGTCTGGTCGCCGGGACGTCATCCGGACACTCGACTCTTGTGATCACCTGCATGAGTCAACCCTCCTTGTGTCACACGTCATTGTGGACCGGCCCCGGACGGTGGGTGGACCGTCCGGGGCCGTTGAAGGTTAGCGGATCCGGTGTCAGGCGTCGGACTTCGCGGCGTCCTCGCGCAACTTCGGCTTGGCGTCCACGCCGGCCTCCCGGCGCTGGGCCGGGGTGATCGGGGTCGGGGCGCCGGTCAGCGGGTCACCGCCGGTGGACGTCTTCGGGAAGGCGATGACGTCGCGGATGGTGTCGTACCCGCCGAGCAGGGTGACGATGCGGTCGAGGCCGAAGGCGACGCCACCGTGCGGCGGCGGGCCGTAGTTGAAGGCGTCCAGCAGGAAGCCGAACTGCGAGGCCGCCTCCTCCTCGGAGAGGCCGATCGCGTCGAACGCCCGCTTCTGCACGTCGCGCTGGTGGATACGGATCGAACCGCCGCCCAGCTCCGAGCCGTTGAGGACCAGGTCGTAGGCGTTGGACAGCGCCGAGCCCGGGTCGGTGTCGAAGGTGGCGAGCGACTCGGCGGTCGGGGCGGTGAACGGGTGGTGCACCGCGTGCCAGCCCTGGAACTCGCCCTTGTCGTCCTCGATCGGCTCGAACATCGGGAAGTCGACGACCCAGAGGAAGGCCCACTGCGACGCGTCGATCAGCTCGCAGCGGCGGCCGATCTCCAGACGGGCGGCGCCCAGCAGCTCCTGCGAGGGGCGCTGCTTGCCGGCCGCGAAGAAGATCGCGTCGCCGTTCTTGGCGCCCGCGGCGGCGGCCAGGCCGGCCAGGTGCTCCTCGGACAGGTTCTTGGCGACCGGGCCGCGCAGCTCGCCGGTCTCGGCGTCGATGACGACGTAGGCCAGGCCGCGGGCGCCGCGCGCCTTGGCCCAGTCCTGCCAGGCGTCGAGCGCCTTGCGGGGCTGCGAGGCGCCGCCGGGCATCACCACGGCGCCGACGTACGGGGCCTGGAAGACGCGGAACGCGGTGCCCTTGAAGTACTCGGTGAGGTCGGTGAGTTCCTGTCCGAAGCGGACGTCCGGCTTGTCGGAGCCGTAGCGGGCCATGGCGTCCGCGTAGGTCATCCGGGGCAGCGGGTTGGGGAGCTCGTAGCCGTGCACCTCGCGCCAGATCGAGCCGACGATCTTCTCGCCGAGGGCCAGGATGTCCTCCTGGTCGACGAACGAGGCCTCGATGTCGAGCTGGGTGAACTCCGGCTGCCGGTCGGCGCGGAAGTCCTCGTCGCGGAAGCAGCGGGCGATCTGGTAGTAGCGCTCCATGCCGGCCACCATCAGCAGCTGCTTGAACAGCTGGGGCGACTGCGGCAGCGCGTACCAGTGGCCGGGCTGCAGGCGGACCGGGACGAGGAAGTCGCGGGCGCCCTCGGGGGTGGAGCGGGTGAGGTACGGCGTCTCGATGTCGAGGTAGTCGTTCTCCTCCATCACCCGGCGGATGATGTTGCTCACCTTGGAGCGCAGCCGCAGGCCCTTGGCCGGGCCCTCACGGCGCAGGTCCAGGTAGCGGTAGCGCAGCCGGACCTCCTCGTTGACCGTGCCCGGCTCGTACTCGGCGACCGGGAAGGGCAGCGGGGCGGCCTCGGAGAGGACCTCGATCTCGCTGACGACGACCTCGACCGCGCCGGTCGGGATGTCCGGGTTCTCGTTGCCGTCGGGGCGCACCCGGACGTCGCCGACGACCTTGACGCAGTACTCGGCGCGAAGGCCGTGCACCGAGTCGAGGTCGCGGACCACGATCTGCACGGTGCCGGAGGCGTCGCGCAGATCGATGAAGGCGACACCGCCGTGGTCGCGGCGGCGGGCGACCCAGCCGGCCAGGGTGACGGTGGTGCCTGCGTGCTCCGGGCGGAGCGTGCCCGCGTCGTGCGTGCGGATCACAGCTGCTTCTCCTTCAGGGTGGTGACGAGTGCGTCGAGGGCGACGGGGTTCTGCTCGCCGGTGGTCAGGTCCTTGAGCTGGACGACGCCGTCGGCGAGGTCCCGGTCCCCGGCCACGAGGGCGAAGCGGGCGCCGGACCGGTCGGCGGACTTCATGGCGTTCTTGATGCTCTTGACGCCGAAGGCGAGGTCGGTGGCGACGCCGGCCCGGCGCAGCTCGACCACCTTGGCGAACAGGACGTTCTTGGCCTCCTCGCCGAGCGCGACGGCGTACACGGAGGTCGCGGCGGGCAGGTCGAGGACGATGCCCTCGGCCTCCATCGCCAGGAAGGTGCGGTCCACGCCGAGGGCCCAGCCGACGGACGGCAGCGCCGGGCCGCCGATCATCTCGGACAGGCCGTCGTAGCGGCCGCCGCCGCCGATCGCGGACTGGGCGCCGAGGCCGTTGTGCACGAACTCGAAGGTGGTGCGGGTGTAGTAGTCCAGGCCGCGGACCAGCTTCGGGTCGTCGACGAAGGCCACGCCGTTCGCGGTGAGCAGCTCGCGGACCTTCTCGTCGTACGCCTTGCACTCCTCGCACAGGTAGTCGCGCAGCTTGGGCGCGTCGACCAGCTGGGCCTGCACCGACTCGCGCTTGTCGTCCAGGACGCGCAGCGGGTTGATGTCGGCGCGGCGGCGGGTGTCCTCGTCCAGGTCCAGGCCGGCGAGGAACTCGACCAGGGCGGCGCGGTAGACCGGGCGGCACTGCTTGTCGCCGAGGCTGTTGAGCAGCAGCGAGTAGTCGCGCACGCCCAGCGAGCGGAAGGCGTCGTCGGCGAGGATGATCAGCTCGGCGTCCAGGGCCGGGTCCTCGGCCCCGATCGCCTCGGCGCCGACCTGGGAGAACTGGCGGTAGCGGCCCTTCTGGGCGCGCTCGTAGCGGTAGTACGAGCCGGAGTACCAGAGCTTGACCGGCAGGTTGCCCTGCTTGTGCAGGTTGGCCTGGAGGGCGGCGCGCAGCACCGAGGCGGTGCCCTCCGGGCGCAGCGCGAGCTCGTCGCCGCCGCGGGTGGTGAGGTTGTACATCTCCTTGCTGACGATGTCGGTGGACTCGCCGACGCCGCGGGAGAAGAGCTTCACGTCCTCGAAGACCGGGGTCTCGACGTAGCCGTAGCCGGCCCGGCGGGCGGGCGCGGCGATGCGCTCGCGGATCGCCAGGAAGGTCGCGGAGCTGGGGGGCAGCAGGTCGTAGGTGCCCTTGGGGGCGGTGAAGGTGCTCAACTTCTCTTCCGTCACATTCCTCGTCGCGGGAAAGCCTGGGCGCCGGCCGCCCCTGCTGCCTGTCGGAGGTAGGGGTTGGTGGCGCGCTCGTGGCCGATGGTGGTCTGTCCGCCGTGGCCGGAGAGGACCACGGTGGTGTCGTCGAGGGGCAGGCACACCCGGGCCAGCGACCGCATGATCGCCTCGCTGTCCCCGCCCGGGAGGTCGGTACGCCCGATGGAGCCGGCGAACAGCAGGTCGCCCGAGAACAGCACCGGGGGGAGGTCCTCGGCACCGGGCGTCCGGAAGGTCACCGACCCCCCGGTATGGCCCGGGGCGTGGTCCACGGTGAGCTGCAGGCCGGCGAGCTCCAGCACGGCGCCGTCGGTGAGCTCGCGCACGTCGTCGGGCTCGCCGACGGTGAGCTCGCCCATCAGCTGGGTGCCCAGGGCGCGGCCGAGGGCCTTCTCCGGGTCGGACATCATGTACCGGTCCTCGGGGTGGATCCAGGCCGGGACGCCGCGGGCGCCGCAGACCGGGACCACCGAGGCCACGTGGTCGATGTGGCCGTGCGTGAGCACCACGGCGACGGGCTTGAGCCCGTGCTCGCGGACCATCTCCTCGACACCGCGCGCCGCCTGGTGGCCGGGATCGACGATGACGCACTCCTCGCCCGCCGCCGGGGCGACCAGGTAGCAGTTGGTGCCCCAGGCTCCAGCGGGGAATCCGGCGATGAACACGCGCGTCCTTCGTGATGCGGTCGGCAGTGGCGGCTACGGTCGCGGCTGCCGGGTCGGATGCAGCCACCAGTCATGCAGCAAACCAGTGAGGTAAAGGCAGCCTACCGGCGGTGCGGGTGCGGTTGCGAACCAGATAGGGGTGGCGCGCGCGGTTCGCACTGACAGGTTCACCGCGTTCTTACAGGCCCGGTCCCTACACTTGGCCGCCGATGGATGCGATGATCCGCTTCGGTACCCATCCACTTTCCCAGCACATCCGTAGGAGACACGGCCGGTGGTCAGCAGCGAACAGCGGCGGCGGCAGCTCGCCCGAGAGAAGTACGAGCGCCAGATGGAGCGGCGGGTCGCCGCGCGGTCCGCGCGCAGGCGCCGCAACACGATCCTGGGCTCCGCGCTCGCCGTCGTGGTGCTGGCCGGCGGCGGTGCGCTGGTCGGCACCGGGGCGTTCAGCTCGGACAAGGACAAGTCGGCTTCGGCCGCCTCCTCCGCCAAGGCCGCGCCGAGCCAGAGCGCCGAGCCGACCACCCCGACCCGCAAGCCGGTCGAGGGCTGCGCCGAGCCGGCGCCGGGCGCGCCGAACGGCAAGCAGTGGCAGGCCGAGCCGGCGATGGCGGTCGACGCGGGCGGCTCGTACACCGCGACGCTGGACACCAACTGCGGCAAGGTGACGCTCGCGCTCGACGCGGCCAAGGCCCCGCACACGGTGAACTCCTTCGTCTTCCTGGCCGGGGAGAAGTACTTCGACCACACCAAGTGCCACCGCCTCACCACCGACGGCATCTTCGTGCTCCAGTGCGGCGACCCGACCGCCAGCGCGACCGTCCCGGGCGGCACCGGCGGCCCCGGGTACAAGTTCGCGGACGAGAACCTGACCGGCGCGACCTACCCGGCGGGCACCGTGGCGATGGCCAACTCCGGCCCGGGCACGAACGGGAGCCAGTTCTTCCTGGTCTACAAGGACACCCAGCTGCCCCCGAACTACACCCCCTTCGGCAAGATCACCGGGGGCCTGGACGCGGTGCAGAAGATCGCCGCCGCGGGCACCCTGGAGGGCGCCCCGGACGGCCACCCGATGGCCGACGTCACCTTCAACTCGGTGACCACGGCAAAGAGTTGACATTTCCCGGGGCCGCCCACAAGGGGCGCCCGAAGCGCCTCGGCGCGGCCCCGGCCCGAAATCGCCCGGCCCGGATGCGGACAGCACCGGGGCCGGTCGCCTATGTTGGCGTTGTATCAGGGTGCCCGTACCCGCCTGGCCGTCACCCTCGGCAGCAAGTCACGGCGGACGGGGACGGCGGACTCATCGGTCCGCCGCACATCAACTGTGGACGACGGACGCGCGCCGCCCCGGCGCGGGCGCGACGTCATGTGGAGGACGCGCTATGAGCAGCGACCCGTGGGGCCGTGTCGACGAGCAGGGCACGGTCTACGTCAGGACGGCCGACGGCGAACGCGTCGTGGGTTCCTGGCAGGCCGGCTCGCCCGAGGAGGCCCTCGCCTACTTCGAGCGCAAGTACCAGGGCATCGAGGTGGAGATCGGCCTGCTGGAGAAGCGGGTGCGCACCACCGACCTGGCCGCCAAGGACGCCCAGGCCGCGCTGGACCACCTGCGCGCCCAGGTGACCGAGGGGCACGCGGTCGGCGACCTGGCCGCCCTGGCCAAGCGGCTGGACACGCTCGCCGGCGAGATCGAGAGCCGGCGCGAGGAGCGCAAGGCCGCTCGCGCCAAGGCCCAGGACGAGACCCGCACCGCCAAGGAGGCGCTGGTCTCCGAGGCCGAGCAGCTCGCCGAGTCCACCCAGTGGCGGGAGGCCGGGGACCGGCTGCGCGCCCTGGTGGACACCTGGAAGGGCCTGCCCCGGCTGGACCGCAAGAGCGACGACGAGCTGTGGCACCGCTTCTCGCACGCCCGCTCGGTCTTCTCCAAGCACCGCAAGGCGCACTTCGCGACCCTGGACGCCGAGCGCGAGCAGGCCCGGCAGACCAAGGAGGCGCTGGTCGCCGAGGCCGAGGCGCTGTCCTCGTCCACCGAGTGGGGCGACACCGCGGCCGCCTACCGCGACCTGATGGCGCGCTGGAAGTCCGCCGGCCGGGCCCAGCGGGACATCGAGGACGAGCTGTGGGCGCGCTTCCGCGGCGCGCAGGACGTCTTCTTCCAGGCCCGTTCCGCGGTGTTCAGCGAGCGGGACGCCGAGCAGGTGGCCAACCAGAAGCTCAAGGAGGCGCTGGCCGTCGAGGCCGAGGCGATCCTGCCGATCACCGACCTGAAGGCCGCCAAGGCGGCGCTGCGCGAGGTCAACGAGCGCTGGGAGGCGATCGGGCACGTGCCGCGCGACGCCCGTCCGAAGCTGGACGGCCGGCTGAACACGGTCGAGCGGGCCATCCGCGAGGCCGAGGACTCCGAGTGGAAGCGCTCCAACCCGGAGGCCAAGGCGCGCGCCGCCGGCATGGTCGGCCTGTTCGAGGCGAAGGCCGACAAGATCCGGACGGATCTGGACAAGGCCCGCGCCGCCGGGAACGCCGGCCGGATCGCCAAGCTGGAGAACGAGCTGGCCGGCGTGCAGACCCTGCTGGAGCAGGCGCACCGGAGCCAGGAGGAGTTCAGCGGCTGATCCGCCGAACGCACGAGAGAGGGCCCCGGGATCTCCCGGGGCCCTCTCTCGTGCTCTCGTGCTCGGGGCGCTACTTGCGGGCCGAGGTGACGCGGTAGACGTCGTAGACGCCCTCGACGCCGCGCACGGCCTTGAGCACGTGGCCGAGGTGCTTCGGGTCGCCCATCTCGAAGGTGAAGCGGCTCATCGCGACCCGGTCGCGGGAGGTCTGCACCGCCGCCGACAGGATGTTGACGTGCTGGTCGGAGAGCACCCGGGTGACGTCCGAGAGCAGCCGGGAGCGGTCCAGCGCCTCGACCTGGATGGCCACCAGGAACACCGAGGACTGGGTGGCGGCCCACTCGACGTCGATCATCCGCTCGGGCTGCTGGCTCAGCGACTCGACGTTGACGCAGTCGGCGCGGTGCACCGAGACGCCGTTGCCGCGGGTCACGAAGCCGACGATCGGGTCGCCCGGCACCGGGGTGCAGCAGCGGGACAGCTTGACCCAGACGTCCTCGACGCCCTTGACGATCACGCCCGGGTCGCCCTTGGCCCGGCGGCGCACCGCCCGGCGGTTGTCGTGCGTCGGGGTCGCGGTCTCGGCGAGGTCCTCGGTGGCGCCCTCCTCGCCGCCGAGCGCCTGGACCAGCTTCTGCACGATGTTCTGCGCGGTGACGTGGCCCTCGCCGATCGCGGCGTAGAGCGAGGAGATGTCGGGGTAGCGCATCTCGTGGGCCAGGGTGACCAGCGAGTCGCCGGTCAGGATCCGCTGGATCGGCAGGCCCTGCTTGCGCATCGCCCGGACGATCGCCTCCTTGCCGTGCTCGATCGCCTCCTCGCGGCGCTCCTTGGAGAACCAGGCGCGGATCTTGTTGCGGGCGCGCGGCGACTTGACGAAGCCCAGCCAGTCCCGGGACGGGCCGGCGTTCTCCGCCTTGGAGGTGAACACCTCGACGGCGTCGCCGTTCTCCAGCGTCGACTCCAGCGGCACCAGCCGCCCGTTGACCCGGGCCCCTATCGTCCGGTAGCCCACCTCGGTGTGCACCGCGAAGGCGAAGTCGACCGGGGTCGCACCGGCCGGCAGGGCTATCACGTCGCCCTTGGGCGTGAAGACGAAGACCTCGTTGCTGGCCAGGTCGAAGCGCAGCGACTCCAGGAACTCGCTCGGGTCGGCGGTCTCCTTCTGCCAGTCCAGCAGCTGCCGCAGCCAGGCCATCTCGTTGACGGCGCCGGCCTTGTCGTCCTTGCGGACCTGGGTCGGGGTGTCGGTGCGGACCTTGGACGCGCCGGCCACCGCGCGCTGCTTGTACTTCCAGTGCGCGGCGATGCCGTACTCGGCCCGGCGGTGCATGTCGAAGGTGCGGATCTGGAGTTCGACGGGCTTGCCGCCGGGGCCGATCACCGTCGTGTGCAGCGACTGGTACATGTTGAACTTGGGCATCGCGATGTAGTCCTTGAACCGCCCCGGCACCGGGTTCCACCGCGCGTGGATGGTGCCCAGCGCCGCGTAGCAGTCGCGGACGGTGTCGACCAGGACCCGGATGCCCACCAGGTCGTAGATCTCGGCGAAGTCCCGGCCCCGGACGATCATCTTCTGGTAGACCGAGTAGTAGTGCTTCGGCCGACCGGTGACGGAGGCGGTGATCCGGGCGCCGCGCAGGTCCCCCTGGACCTGGTCGATGACGGTCGCCAGGTACTCGTCCCGCTTGGGGGCGCGCTCGGCGACCAGCCGGACGATCTCGTCGTACATCTTGGGGTAGAGGATCGCGAAGGCGAGGTCCTCCAGCTCCCACTTGATGGTGTTCATGCCCAGCCGGTGCGCCAGCGGGGCGTAGATCTCCAGCGTCTCGCGGGCCTTCTTCTCCTGCTTCTCCCGCTTGAGGTAGCGCATCGTGCGCATGTTGTGCAGGCGGTCGGCCAGCTTGATCACCAGGACCCGCGGGTCCTTGGCCATCGCGACGACCATCTTGCGGACGGTCTCGGCCTGCGCGGCCTCGCCGAACTTGACCCGGTCCAGCTTGGTGACGCCGTCCACCAGCAGCGCCACCGAGTCGCCGAAGTCCTTGCGCAGGGTCTCCAGGCCGTAGTCGGTGTCCTCGACGGTGTCGTGCAGCAGCCCGGCCATCAGGGTCGCGGCGTCCATCCCCAGCTCGGCCAGGATGGTGGCCACCGCCAGCGGGTGGGTGATGTACGGGTCGCCGCTCTTGCGCTTCTGCCCGCGGTGCCACTTCTCGGCGACGGCGTAGGCCCGCTCGATGTCCCGCAGCAGCGCCGGGTCGGCCTTCGGGTCGTTCGCCCGGATCGACCGGAACAGCGGCTCCAGCACGGGGTTGAGCACGCTGGAGCGCTGGCCGCCGAGGCGGGCCAGGCGGGCGCGCATGCCACCCGAGGAGGAGCCGCGCCCGGTGGGGGCGGTCGGTCGCGAGGAGGTCGGCGCCGGGCGTGCCGGGGTGGCCCCCGAGGGCGTGGGACGGTTGTCGGGGGCGGCCGCTTCGGCCGTGGGCACAACCTCGTCGGGCAAGGACTCTCCTCGGGGCACCGGGGCCGACCCCTGCCGCGGCCCGTACGGTCGGACGCAACCGGGAGGGGGTGAATCTTCATGGTACCGAGCCGGGCGCCCCGGCGTTCATCCACCCGGGCCGGAAACGGAAGGGCGGCGGTCGGATGATCCGACCGCCGCCCTTCACTCAGGTCCCTCAGACCGTGACCAGCGTCTCCAGCGGGGCGCCGTTCAGGTGCCCGGCCAGCCGTTCCCGGCCGTCCAGGAAGCCCAGCTCCATCAGCACCACGATGCCCACCAGCTCGGCGCCGGCCTCCTTCACCAGGTCCAGCGAGGCGCCGATGGTGCCACCGGTGGCCAGCACGTCGTCCACCACCAGCACCCGCTCACCGGGCGCGAAGGCGTCGCACTGCACCTCCAGCGTCGCCGAGCCGTACTCCAGCTCGTACGAGCGCCGGAACACCTCGCCGGGCAGCTTGCCCTGCTTGCGGATCGGCACGAAGCCGAGCCCGGCCGCGAAGGCCGCCGGAGCCGCCAGCACGAAGCCGCGCGCCTCCAGGCCCACCACCTTGGTCGCCCCGAGCTCCCGCGCCCGGTCCGCCAGCGTCCTGGTGAGGGCGCCGAAGGCCTCGGCGTCGGCCAGCAGCGGCGCGATGTCCTTGAACAGCACACCCGGCTTCGGGTAGTCCGGGACGTCCCGGATCCGGCTGTTCAACAGCTCGGCCAGTGCGGTGTCGGCGGTGGTCACGGCGTGTCCTTACGGTCGGGTCGGTTCAGCGCTTGGTGGACGGACGGCCCTTGGCACGCGTGGTGCCGGCCGCCCGGCCGCGCTGACCGACCATACCCGCAGGCAGGTCCTCGTCCGCGATCTCCTCGTCCGCCGGCACCTCGCCCGCGGCCTTGGCAGCGGCCGCGGCCCGGTGCTGCAGGACCCGCTTGCGCAGCGCCTTCATCTCCGGCTGCTCCTCCTTGAGCTGCGCCAGCAGCGGGGTGGCGACGCAGATCGACGAGTAGGCACCGGCCGCGAGGCCGATGAACAGCGCCAGCGAGATGTCGTTCAGCGTGCCGGCGCCCAGGAGGCCGCCACCGATGAACAGCAGCGCGGCGACCGGGAGCAGGGCGACCACGGTGGTGTTGAGCGAACGCACCAGGGTCTGGTTGAGGCCCGCGTTGGCCGCCTCGCTGTAGGTGAGCTTGTTCTGCTTGGTGAGGTCCTTGGTGTTCTCCTTCACGGTGTCGAAGACGACGACCGTGTCGTAGAGCGAGTACCCGAGGATGGTCAGGAAGCCGATCACCGTACCGGGGGTGACCTCGAAGCCCACCAGGGCGTACACGCCGATGGTGATCAGGAGGTCGTGGATGAGGGCGACCAGGGCCGCCACCGCCATCCGCCACTCGAAGGCGATCGCCAGGTAGACCGTCACCAGGACCATGAAGATGATCAGGCCGGTGAGCGCCTTCGAGGAGATCTGCTTGCCCCAGCTGGGGCCGATCACCTGGGCCTCGACGGTGTCCAGCGGCACGGCCAGCTTCTCGGAGAGCTGAGCGCGGATCTCGTCCGAGCTCTTCGGCTCCTCGGTGCTGACCTGGATGCGGATCTTGCCGTTGTCGGTCGACTGCACCAGCGGGTGCGAGGAGACGATCTGGTCGGACGTCTCCTGCGCCTGCGAGACGGTCAGCCCCGGCTTGGCCACGGTGTAGACCGAGCCGCCCTTGAACTCGATGCCCAGGTGCAGGCCCATCGACAGACCGATCGCCGCGATCAGCACGATCACGCCGGAGATGGAGTACCAGAGCTTACGGCGCCCGACGAAGTCGAAGCTGACCTCGCCCTGGTAGAGCCGGTGTCCCAGATTGGAGAAGCGTGACACGGTGTCAGGCCTCCTTCACGGCGGCAGAGGAGGGGCTACGGCGACGGCTGCTGCGCAGCGGCGGGCGGGCGCCCAGCCGCTTCGGGTCCAGGCCGGACCACGGGTGACCGTTGGCGAAGAACTTGCGCCGGGCCAGCAGCGTGATCACCGGCTTGGTGAAGAGGAAGATCACCACGACGTCCAGCGCGGTGGTCAGCCCCAGGGTGAACGCGAAGCCCTGGACCTTGCCGACCGAGACCACGTAGAGCACGGCGGCACAGAGGAAGGACACGAAGTCCGACACCAGGATGGTGCGCCGGGCGCGCGGCCAGGCCCGCTGGACCGCCGGGCGCAGCGGGGCGCCCTCGCGGACCTCGTCGCGGATGCGCTCGAAGTAGACGATGAAGGAGTCGGCGGTGATGCCGATCGCGACGATCGCACCGCAGACCGCGGGCAGGTTCAGCGCGAAGCCGATCCCGGCGCCGAGCAGGCTCATGATCGAGTAGGTCAGGGCCGCCGAGACGAGCAGACCGGCGATCGAGACCAGGCCGAGGCCGCGGTAGTACACCAGCGAGTAGAGCACCACCAGCAGCATGCCGATCGCGCCGGCGACCAGACCGGCCATGAGCTGGTCGCCGCCGAGCGCCGGGGAGACGGTGGTGATCTCGCCCTTGCTGAATTCCAGCGGCAGGGCGCCGTAGCCCAGCACGTTGGACAGGTCCTGCGCCTCGGCCTGGCTGAAGCGGCCGGTGATCACGGCGCTGCCGCCGGGAATCACGTTCTTGACCTCGGGGTGCGAGACGACCTGGTTGTCCAGCACGATCGCGAACTGGTTGTTCGGCGGGGCCTGGGTGGCGAGCTGGCCGGTGACCTTGGTGAAGGCGTCGGTGCCGGCGCCGTTGAACTGGAGCTGGACCTGCCAGCCGGCACCCGTCTGGTTGTCGAGGCCCGGCTGGGCCTTGGAGACGTCCGAGCCCTTCACGGCGACGGGGCCGAGGGCGAGCTTCTCGTAGTAGCCGTTCTCGGCCTTCTGCGAGCAGGCGACGACGGCCTTGTCCTCTGCGCCGGTCTGGGTCCCGCGGACCTCCGGCTTGGTGCAGTCGAGGGCGGTGAAGGCCGCAGCCAGCTCCGGCGGCACGGTGCCCTGGGTCATCGCGGCGCTGACGTCCGCGGCGCTGGGCGGGGTGGCGGGCGCGGACGGCGTGGTGGCGGCGCTCGGGGCGGTGCTCGCGCCCGTGGCGGCGGCGCTCGGGCTGGCGTCGGCGGCCAGCGCCTCACCGGCCGGGCGGCCCTGCTTGGTGCCGCTCGCGCTGGGCGTGCCGGTGGCGCTCGCGCCGGCCGAGGCGGTGGAGCCGGCGGACGGGGCCGCGCTCGGGGTGCCGGTGGCCGAGGGGGAGCCGGTGGGCGCCGGCGGCGTGAAGCCGCTGGGCGCCACCGCGAGGACCGGGCGGAAGAACAGCTTGGCGGTGGTACCCACCTGGTCCGCCGCGTTCTGCTGGTTGCCGCCCTTGGGGATGTTCACGATGATCGTGTTGTCGCCCTGGGTCTGCACCTCCGCCTCGGAGACACCCATGCCGTTGACGCGGCGCTCGATGATCCCGGTGGCGATGTCCATGTTGGACTTGCTGATCGCCTTGGGGTCGGTCGACTTCGCGGTCAGCGTGATACTGGTGCCACCGGCGAGGTCGATTCCGAGCCGGGGCTTGGTGTGGCCCGTCCCGAACATGAGGGCGACCAGTCCGACGGTGACGACCAGGATGAGGGCCAGCGCCCGCCCTGGGTAGCCGTCGCGCGGGCGCGACTTGGGTGTTGCCACCTTGCTCGTTTCTCCCTGTCCATGCCACTCCCCCAACCGGACCCCCGTCCGGCTTGTGGCGGGACGGGGGCATGGCGGTTCTGCGGCCCTGAGGTCCTGTGGGCTCGCGGCACTGGGCCGCGCGGCCGGGCTGGTGCCCGACCGTACTACTTGCTCGCGGGAGCCCCGCCCTCGACGTCGCCCTTGGCGCCGCCGTCCTTGGTGAGCGTCAGCGGCTTGTCCTCGACCGGCTCGGCGTCGGCGTCCTCGGCCTCCGGCTCGGCCAGCTCGTCATCGGCGGGGCGACCGTTGATGATCGCGTCGTACTCCTGGGGCTCCAGGACAGCGGCGATCGCGCTCTTGGTGAAGTGGGTGACCACGCCGGGCGCGATCTCCAGCTCGATGGTCTCCTCGTTGATCGCCTTCACCGTGGCGTACAGGCCGCCGATGGTGCGCACCCCCGCCCCTGGCTCCAGCGAGGTCTGCATCTGCTGCATCTGCGACTGGCGCTTCTTCTGCGACCGGAACATGAGCACGATCGCGATGATCGGGAGGAGAAGGATGATGAAGTTCACTGCAGCCAGGGTCCTTTACGGGCCGCCGACCGGCGGCCTGTGTGGTATTGGTCGGCCCGTCAGGTGAGCGGGGCGGTCCGGCGGAGTCTAGGCGACCCCGAACTGATCGGACAACGCCAAGCATCGCATCCTGCCGCCGAAAGTGGCGACCCTCCGCCTGCACAGTTTCCCCGGCTTCGCCCCCGGCTCGCACCCGGGCCACTCACCGGGGCGGTGCATCGGACGCCTCCCGGGAACCGTCGGGCGGCGATCACCCGTTCAGCCCTCGTCGGCCCGGAAGAGTTCGGATTGCGCGGGCACGGCGCCCCGGGTGGTCTGGATCGGCGGGGTCAGCCCGAGGTGCTGCCAGGCCGCCGCGGTGGCGATCCGGCCGCGCGGGGTCCGGGCGAGCAGGCCCTCGCGGACCAGGAAGGGCTCCGCCACCTCCTCGACCGTCTCGGACTCCTCCCCCACCGCGACCGCAAGAGTCGACAAACCGACCGGCCCGCCGCCGAACAGCCGCAGCAGCGCGGTCAGCACCGCGCGGTCCAGCCGGTCCAGACCGCGGGCGTCCACCTCGTAGACGTCCAGCGCCCGGGCGGCGATCTCGACGGTGACCTGGCCGTCGTGCCGCACCTGCGCGAAGTCGCGGACCCGGCGCAGCAGCCGGTTGGCGATGCGCGGCGTCCCCCGCGAGCGGCCGGCGATCTCGGCGGCGCCGGCCGGGTCGATCTCCACGTCCAGCAGGGTGGCCGAGCGGCGCACCACCCGTTCGAGCTCGGCCGGGGCGTAGAACTCCATGTGCCCGGTGAAGCCGAAGCGGTCGCGCAGCGGGGGCGGCAGCAGGCCGGCCCGGGTGGTGGCGCCGACCAGGGTGAAGGGCGGCAGTTCCAGCGGGATGGCGGTGGCGCCCGGGCCCTTGCCGACGATCACGTCGACCCGGAAGTCCTCCATCGCCATGTAGAGCATCTCCTCGGCCGGACGGGACATCCGGTGGATCTCGTCGAGGAAGAGCACCTCGCCCTCGGCGAGCGAGGAGAGGATCGCCGCGAGGTCCCCCGCGTGCTGGATCGCCGGGCCGGAGGTGATCCGGATCGGGGCGCCCAGCTCGGCGGCGATGATCATGGACAGGGTGGTCTTGCCCAGCCCGGGCGGCCCGCTGAGCAGCACGTGGTCGGGCGCGCTGCCGCGCTTGCGGGCCGCCTGGAGCACCAGGGACAGCTGCTCGCGCACCCGCTCCTGACCGATGAACTCGTCCAGCAGCTTGGGGCGCAGCGCCGCCTCGACCGCCTGGTCCTCCCCATCGGCGGCGGCCGTCACCAGCCGGTCGCCCGGGTCCGAGTCGTACGGACTCATCAGCACATGCTCCAAAGTCGACAAGAGGACAGATCGCCAGATGGCTTTAGCGGGATCGGTTGAGGCCGCGCAGGGCGAGCCGGAGCAGTGCGCCGACGTCCGGCGTCTGCTGGGCCTCCGCCTCGGGGGTGACGGCCACGACCGCCTCGTCCGCCTCGCGCGGAGCGTAGCCGAGACCGGTCAGCGCCGAGTGCAGCTGCTCGCTCCAGGGGGCCGGACCGCTCGCGATCGGCTTCTGCGCCGGCACCGCGCCGTGCGGGGCGCCCAGCTTGTCCTTGTACTCCAGCAGCAGCTTGGCGGCCTTCGCCTTCCCGATGCCGGGCACGGCCACCAGCGCCTTCTCGTCGCCGCCGGCCACCGCGGCCCGCAGCGCGTCGGGGCTGTGCACCCCGAGGATCGCCTGCGCCAGCTTCGGGCCGACGCCCGGCGCGGCCTGGAGGATCTCGAAGACGGCGCGCTCGTCGTCGTCCGCGAAGCCGAACAGGGTCAGCGAGTCCTCCCGGACCACCAACGAGGTCGCGAGCCGGGCGGGCTCACCCAGCCGGAGCCCGGCCAGCGTGTTCGGCGTGCACTGCACGGCCATGCCGACCCCGCCGACCTCGACCACGGCGAGTCCGGAGGAGATGGCCGCCACGGGCCCTTGCACGAAGGCGATCACCGGCTGCTTCCTTTCAGGGGGGTGGCGCGGGCCGCCCGTACCGCGGCTTCCAGGCGGTTGACCGCCCCGCCGCGCCAGATGTGGCAGATGGCCAGCGCCAGCGCGTCGGCGGCGTCGGCGGGCTTGGGCGGGGCGTCCAGCCGCAGCAGGCGCTGCACCATGGCCGTGACCTGCGCCTTGTCGGCCCGGCCGGAGCCGGTGACGGCGGCCTTGACCTCGCTCGGGGTGTGCAGGGTGACCGGGATGCCGCGCCGGGTGGCGCAGAGCATCGCGACCGCGCTGGCCTGGGCGGTGCCCATCACCGTCCGGACGTTGTGCTGGGCGAACACCCGCTCGACGGCGACCAGCTCCGGCTCGTGCTCGTCGAGCCAGGCCTCCATGCCCTGCTCCACCAGCAGCAGCCGCCGCCCGATCTCCTCCTCGGCGGGGGTGCGCACCACGCCGACCCCGACCATCCGCAGCGGCCGCCCCGGCGCACCCTCGACCACGCCGATCCCGCACCTGGTCAGCCCCGGGTCCACGCCCAGTACCCGTACCACAGCCCCGCCTCTCGTTGATCGCCGCTCGCCTCCGGGCGCTCCGGCCCGGGCAGGCCCTCCGGCCCACGGCGGGCGACCTGCGAAGGCTACCGTCCGGGTCCGACAGCGCCCGCAAAGACACCGGCCCGGCGGTCGGGAGACCGCCGGGCCGGGGAGTGAGAACGATCACTCGGCGTCGAGCTGCGCACCGACCTCGTCGGAGATGTCGAAGTTGGCGAAGACGTTCTGCACGTCGTCGCTGTCCTCCAGCACGTCGATCAGCTTGAGGATCTTGCGGGCGCCGTCGACGTCCAGCTCGACCTGCATGCTCGGGAGGAAGTTGGCCTCGGCCGAGTCGTAGTCGACACCGGCGTCCACCAGCGCGGTGCGCACGGCGACCATCTTGGTGGCCTCGGAGACGATCTCGAACGCGTCGCCGAGGTCGTTGATCTCCTCGGGCTCCTGGTCGAGGACGACCTCGAAGAGCTTGTCCTCGTCCACGCCGTCAGCCTTGGGGACGATCACGACGCCCTTGCGGGTGAACAGGTACGACACCGAGCCCGGGTCGGCCATCGAGCCGCCGTTGCGGGTCATCGCGACGCGCACGTCGGAGGCGGCGCGGTTGCGGTTGTCGGTGAGGCACTCGATCAGGACGGCGACGCCGTTCGGGCCGTAGCCCTCGTACATGATCGTCTGGTAGTCGGCGCCGCCGGCCTCCAGACCGCCACCGCGCTTGACGGCGCGGTTGATGTTGTCGATCGGGACCGAGCTCTTCTTCGCCTTCTGGATGGCGTCGTAGAGGGTCGGGTTGCCGGCCGGGTCGGAACCGCCGGTGCGCGCCGCCACCTCGATGTTCTTGATCATCTTGGCGAAGAGCTTGCCGCGCTTGGCGTCGATCACGGCCTTCTTGTGCTTGGTGGTAGCCCACTTAGAGTGGCCGGACATTCGCCAGCTCCTTTACGTCGCCAAAGGGAAATGAAACAGATGAGATCTTACCGGTGTCGTCACCGGAAAGGCGCACACGGTCAGCGCCGTCCCAGGTGCTCCTCGACCATCGCGACGAAGTAGGCGTGCACCCGGTGGTCGCCGGTGAGCTCCGGGTGGAAGGAGGTCGCCAGCAGGTTGCCCTGGCGCACGGCCACGATCCGGCTCTCCGGACCGTCCGCGGCGGGCAGCTCGGCCAGCACCTCGACACCCGCGCCGACGCCCTCGACCCAGGGGGCCCGGATGAAGACGCCGTGCACCGGCGCGTCGCCCAGGCCCTCGAAGGCGACACCGGACTCGAAGGACTCGTTCTGGCGGCCGAAGGCGTTGCGGCGCACGGTCATGTCGATGCCGCCGACGGTCTCCTGGTCGTCCCGGCCGTCCAGGATCTTGTCGGCCAGCATGATCATGCCCGCGCAGGTGCCGTACACCGGCATCCCGGCGGCGACCCGCTCGCGCAGCGGGTCCATCACGCCGAACAGCAGCGCCAGCTTGGACATGGTGGTGGACTCCCCGCCGGGGATCACCAGCGCGTCGACCTCGGCCAGCTCCTCGGCACGGCGCACCGGGCGGGCGAGCGCGTCGGCCTCGGCCAGCGCGACCAGGTGCTCGCGGACGTCACCCTGGAGGGCGAGGACGCCGATGACTGGAGTGCTCACGGTCTTCAACCTCGTTCGATCGTTCTACGGATGTACGTGACGCGGCCCGCCGCGCGCCAAGGCGCTGCGGCGGGCCGGCACAGGGGGCGACTACCAGCCGCGGTTGGCGTAGCGCTCGGTCTCCGGCAGGGTGTCGCAGTTGATGCCGACCATGGCCTCGCCGAGGTTGCGGGAGGCGTCCGCGATGATCTTCGGGTCGTCGAAGAAGGTGGTGGCCTTCACGATGGCGGCGGCGCGCTTGGCCGGGTCGCCCGACTTGAAGATGCCCGAGCCGACGAAGACGCCCTCGGCACCGAGCTGGCGCATCAGCGCGGCGTCGGCCGGGGTGGCCACGCCACCGGCGGAGAACAGCACGACCGGCAGCTTGCCGAGCTCGGCGACCTCCTTGACGAGCTCGTACGGAGCGCGCAGCTCCTTGGCGGCGGCGTACAGCTCGTTGTTGTCGAAGCCGCGCAGCTTGGCGATCTCGTTCTTGATCTGGCGCAGGTGGCGGACCGCCTCGACGACGTTGCCGGTGCCGGCCTCGCCCTTCGAGCGGATCATGGCCGCGCCCTCGGCGATGCGGCGCAGGGCCTCGCCCAGGTTGGTGGCGCCACAGACGAAGGGGGTGGTGAAGGCCCACTTGTCGGAGTGGTTGACCTCGTCGGCCGGGGTCAGCACCTCGGACTCGTCGATGTAGTCGACGCCGAGCGACTGGAGGACCTGGGCCTCGACGAAGTGACCGATCCGCGACTTGGCCATCACCGGGATGGAGACCGCCTCGATGATCTCCTCGATCATGTTCGGGTCGGACATCCGGGCCACGCCGCCGTCCTTGCGGATGTCGGCCGGAACCCGCTCCAGCGCCATGACGGCCACCGCGCCGGCGTCTTCAGCGATCTTGGCCTGCTCGGCGTTGACCACGTCCATGATCACACCGCCCTTGAGCTGCTCGGCCATGCCGCGCTTCACCCGGGCGGTACCGATCTGCGGCTGGTCTGCGGTGGTGGGGGTGGTGGACACGTGAGACCTCACTCGAAGATGAACCAGTGCTATCGCCCTATGGTAGGCGGAACGGGTGACGCAACCATGCGCCACCAAGTCCAGCCCGGACGACGGGATGCGACAAACGGGCCGTATCCGAGCACAGCCTAGGCGGGTGCCCCTTCGGGCGTGAGCGCGGGCGGCGGAGCATCGTCCATCTCGAACGCCAGCGGGAACGGCGCCTTCCCCGCCAACCGGAAGTACCGCACCAGACGGTGCTCGCGCACCGCCCGGGCCGCCCGCACCGCGTCGTTGTGGAACCGGCGCGCCATCGGCGCCCGGCGCACCGCCGCCGTCAGGTCGCGCACCGCGTCCTCGCCGCCCGGCTCCGCCACCAGCGCCGCCACCTGCTCCGGCTCGGCGAACACCGCCCGCAGCGCCAGGCTCAGCTGGCTCTCCGCCACCTCACGCTGGTCGTCCTCGGCCTGCCGGGCCGCGTGCGCCGCGTCCAGCAGCAGCAGCGAGGCCGCCGGGTCCAGCAGCGAGGACGTGGCCAGCTCCATCGCCACCGAGGCCCGACGGACCAGCTGCGCGTCCAGCGCCGCCCGCGCGGCGTCGATCCTGGCGTGCAGCCGGTCCAACCGACCGGCCGTCCAACTCAGGTACATGCCGAACAGCACCACGGCCACGCCGGCCCAGATCCAGGTAGTCACGGGGCGCAACGCTACCGGGTGTCACCGGCTCAGCCCTCCGCGCTCGCGCTCCGGTAGGACCCGCGGTCGATGTCGGAGACGTTCACCGCGGTGTGCAGCCGGGTGCCCGGCGCCGGCGCGACGTGCTCGGCCAGCAGCGCCAGCACGCCCTCGCTGAGCGCCGCCTTCGCCTCCGGCGTACGGCCCGGGAAGATCTGGAACTCGACGTACACCTGCGCGGCGGCCCCCTCGCCCTCCCCCACCACGAAGTCGTCGTTCTGCCGGAACAGCGTCTTGCACGCCTCCGGCTTCGCGTCGATCGTCCCCACCGCGAGCCGGTTGATCGCCACGCCCAGCGCCCGGCGGTCGAAGGAGCCGGCCAGGCTCGGCGAGTAGTCGACGGAGATCTGCGGCATCGGTGCCCCCATGCGTCGTGCCCGAATACGGTCGACCGACCCTAACGCCGCCGGCACCCCGGAAAAGTCCCGGGCCGGCCGGGCTCGGTCCCGCGCTCAGTCCCGCGCCAGCCCGAACCGGCCGCGCCGGCCGCTGCGCACGTCCTCCTCGACCACCGCCGCGGCCCCCGCCGCCACCGTCTCGTACACCGCCAGGATGTCCGCACCGACCGTCGACCAGTCGAACCGCCGCACGTACCGCGAAGCGGCCTTGCTCAGCTCCCCCAGCCGCCCCGGATCGCCCAGCAGCCGCAGCGCCGCAGCGGCCAGCGCGTCCGCGTCCTCCACCGGGAACAGCTCGCCCGCGTCCCCGCCGTCCAGCACCTGCTTGAACGCGTCCAGGTCGCTGGCCAGCACCGGGGCGCCCGCCGACATCGCCTCGACCAGGATGATCCCGAAACTCTCGCCACCGGTGTTCGGCGCCACGTACAGGTCCACGCTGCGCAGCAGCCGGGCCTTGTCGCGGTCGCTCACCATGCCGAGGAACTCCACCTGCCGGCGCACCTCCGGCGCCAGGCCGGCGACGGCCTCCTCCTCGTCCCCCTTGCCCGCCACCAGCAGCCGCACGCCCGGCCGCTCGGCCAGGATCTTCGGCAGCGCCGCCAGCAGCGTCGGCAGGCCCTTGCGCGGTTCGTTGATGCGGCCGACGAAGCCGATCGTGCCCGGCTCCCCCGCCGCCGCACCACCGCGCCAGCGCTCGTCCGGCTCGGCGTCCGCGAAGAAGCCGACGTCCACGCCGTTCGGGATCACCACCGCGTCGCCGCCCAGGTGCTCCACCAGCGTCCGCCGGGCGTACTCCGACACCGCGATCCGCGCCCGCATCTTCTCCAGGCCGGGCTGCAGGATCGGCGAGGCCGCGATCATCGCCCGCGAGCGCGGGTTGGAGGTGTGGAACGTCCCCACCATCGGCCCGGACGCCGACCAGGCGGCCAGCATCGACACGCTCGGCGCGGCCGGCTCGTGCACGTGCAGGATGTCGAACCGGCCCTCGTGCAGCCACCGCCGCGTCCGCGCCGCCGACAGGACGCCGAAGCTCAGCCGCGCCACCGACCCGTTGTACGGCACCGCCACCGCCCGCCCGGCACCGACCACGTACGGCGGCAGCGCCTCCTCGTCCTCGGCCGGCGACAGCACCGAGACCTCGTGGCCCAGACCGATCAGGTGCTCGGCCAGGTCCCGGATGTGGAACTGCACCCCACCGGGGACGTCCCAGTCGTACGGGCAGACGATGCCGATCTTCACGGGTTCCTCATGCTCCTTCGGGTACTCCTGCTGTCCGGGATCAGGCCCCGGAGGCCTCGGCCGCCGGCTCGCCGGCCGGCTCCGGCGCGGCCGCCCGGGCCGCCTCGGAGTGCGGCGCGGCCGCCTCCTCCACCGTCTCACGGACCGGGAGGTCGGCCAGCCAGAACCGCTGCAGCATGTGCCAGTCCTCGGGGTGCTCGCGGATCGCCTGCTCCCACACCTGCGCCAGCGCCTGCGTCATCGCCTGCGTCCGCTCCTTGCGGTCGCCCTCCTGCGGCACCGGCACCTCGGGGTGGATCCGCGCCCGCATCACCGGGCCGTCGTACCAGAGCGTCACCGGCAGCAGCGCCGCCCCGGTGCGCTGGCACAGCGCCGCCGGACCGGCCGGCATCCGGGTCGCCTCCCCGAAGAACGACACCTCCACGCCCGCCTCCGAGAGGTCCCGGTCCCCCACCAGGCAGACCAGTCGGCCCTCGCGCAGCCGTCGCGCGAGCGTGCCGATCACGTTCACCCCGCCCCCGGTCAACGCCAGGACCTCCATGCCCTGGCCCTCCCGGAACTCCACGAACCGGTCGAACAGCCGCTCCGGCTTCAACCGCTCCGCGACCGTGGTGAACGGGAAGCCCAGCTGCGCCACCCAGGTGCCCGCCAGGTCCCAGTTGCCCATGTGCGGCAGCGCGATCACCGCGCCCCGACCTGCCTCGATGTGCTCTCGCAGGTTCTCCAGGCCCTCCGACCGGACGTCCCGGGCCACCCGCTCCCGGCTCCAGACCGGCAGCCGGAACGACTCCATCCAGTACCGCAGGTACGAGCGCATCCCGGCCCGGGACAGCGCCCGCAGGCCCGCCTCGTCCAGCCCTGGACGGACCCGGCGCAGGTTCGCCTCCAACTGGAGCACCCGCTTGCCGCGCCGGCGCCAGGCGTAGTCCGCCAGCCGGTCGAACAGGCCCCGCGCCACCCGCTCCGGCAGGTGCTTCAGCACCGCCCAGCCCAGCGCGTACGCCCAGTACACCAGTCGGTCCGTCACCGCAGGACGCCCCCCATCAGCTCCCGGCCGCCGCTCGGTCGGCCTCGAACGCCTCCCGGCGCACGGTCAGCATGCGCTGGAACACCGTCACCAGACTGCCCACCGCCACCAGCCACAGCGCCACCGGCAGCAGCCACTCCACGTACGGCACCCCGAACTTGTGCAGACCCGCGACCCCGGCCGCCACCAGGCTGGCCACCAGCCGCTCGGCCCGCTCCACCAGCCCCGACACGTCGCACGGCAGCCCCTGGCTCTGCGCCCGCGCCTTGGTGTACGACACCACCAGCCCGCTCGCCAGGCAGCAGATCGCCACCGCGCACAGCAGGTTGTCGTCACCCTTGCCCGCGTACCACATCGCCAGACCACCGAAGATCGCCGCATCCGCGACCCGGTCCAGCGTGGAGTCCAGGAACGCCCCCCACCTGGTGCTCCGGCCCAGCTGGCGGGCCATGTTCCCGTCCACCAGGTCCGAGAAGATGAACAGCGTGATCGTGATGGTGCCCCAGAAGAACTCCCCGCGCGGGAAGAACACCAGCGCACCGGCCACCGAACCGGCCGTACCGATCAGCGTCACGGCGTCCGGGCTCACGCCCAGCCGGATCAGGAACGCGGCGAACGGGGTCAGAACACGTGTGAAGAAGGCACGCGCGTATTTGTTGAGCATGGCCTTCCCGACCGCTCCGATCTCCCTGGTACCCGCCTGGCGCAACACGCGCGGCAGACGGCCGGACGGATCAGCCCGTCCGGCCCACCCATCGTAGCCAGGCCGGAGGCACGCTCCGTCGCACGCACCGCCCGACGACACCCCGGCCACGTCCCACACACGGACGGTCACCGCCCACCCGTACGACACGCGCCGCCGCAGCACCCGCACCTACACTTTCGAAGGACAGCCCCGGCGCGACGGGAGGAGACCCCGATGCCCGACCGCAGCACGGCACGAGCCGCCCAGGCGCCCGCCGTCACCGCCCCCCGGGACCTGCGCAACGTCGTCCTCATCGGCTCCAGCGGTGTGGGCAAGACCACCCTCTCCGAATCCCTCGCCCTCGCCTCCGGCGCCACCGGCCGGGCCGGTCGCGTCACCGACGGCACGACCGTCTCCGACCACGAGGACATCGAGCACCACCAGCAGCGCTCCGTCCAGCTCTCGCTGCTCCCGCTCGAATGGAAGGGCGTCAAGATCAACCTGATCGACCCGCCCGGCCACCCCGACTTCACCGCCGACCTGCGCGCCGCCCTGCACGCCGCCGACGCCGCCGTCTTCGTCGTCTCCGCCACCGACCCCGTCACCGCCCCCACCCGCGCACTCTGGCGCGAGTGCGCCGCCGAAGGCATCCCGCGCGCCATCGCCGTCGCCAAACTCGACCTCGCCCGCACCGGCTTCGACGACATCCTCACCGCCTGCCACGACGCCTTCGACCTGGGCCCCGACACCCTCCGCCCGCTCTTC
Organism: Kitasatospora sp. NPDC058478; assembly: GCF_042720345.1. Taxonomy (NCBI): domain Bacteria; kingdom Bacillati; phylum Actinomycetota; class Actinomycetes; order Kitasatosporales; family Streptomycetaceae; genus Kitasatospora; species Kitasatospora sp. NPDC058478. The sequence continues at coordinate 43,203 of NZ_JBHXML010000070.1, forward strand.
CTGCCCGTCCTCCACGACGGCCGCCCCGACGGCAGCGTCGACCTGCTCACCGGCGACACCTACGGCCGGGCCACCCCGCTGCCCGACACCGGGCCCGCCCACGACAGCCTCGTCGAGGCCATCTCCGGCCAGGACGACACCCTCATGGAGCGCTACCTCTCCGGCGACACCCTCGACACCGACGCCCTCGAAGCCGGCCTGCGCCGCGAAGTCCTCGGCTGCGCCCTCCACCCCGCCGTCCCCACCAGCGAGAACGGCCTCGGCGCCACCGAACTCCTCGACCTGATCGTCCACACCTTCCCCGACCCCAGCGAACGCACCCGCCCAGCCCCCGACTGCGACCCCGACGCCCCGCTCGCCGCCCAGGTCGTCCGCGTCACCGGCGACACCTACGTCGGCCGGATCAGCCTGCTGCGCCTGTACGCCGGCACCCTGCGCCCCGACACCCGCATCCACCTCGCCGGCCCCGCCCACAGCGCCGACCAGAACGGCGACGAACGCGTCACCGCCCTCAGCAGCCCCTTCGGCAAGCTCCAGCGGCCCGTCCCGCACGCCGTCGCCGGCGACCTCGTCTGCATCGCCAAGCTCACCACCGCCCGCGCCGGCGACACCGTCCACGACCCCGGCCACCCCGTCGACCTCGACGGCTGGAGCCTCCCCGAGCCCCTGCTCCCGATCGCCGTCGAAGCCCACAGCAAGGCCGACGACGACAAGCTCTCCCAGGCCCTCACCCGCCTCACCGCCGAGGACCCGGCCCTACGCCTCGAACAGAACCCCGCCACCCACCAGCTCGTCCTCTGGTGCACCGGCGAGGCCCACGCCGAGGTCGTCCTCGACCGCCTGCGCACCCGGCACGGCGTCCACGTCGACACCGTCGAACCCCAGGTCGCCCTCCGCGAGACCTTCGGCACCGCCGCCGCCGGCCACGGCCGGCTCGTCAAGCAGTCCGGCGGCCACGGCCAGTACGCCATCTGCGACCTGGAGGTCGAACCCCTCCCGGCCGGCTCCGGCTTCGAGTTCCAGGAGCACGTCGTCGGCGGCGCCGTCCCCAAGCACTTCATCCCCTCCGTCGAGAAGGGCCTGCGCGCCCAGCTCGCCAAGGGCGTCGCCACCGGCCACCCGCTCGTCGACGTCCGGGTCACCCTCACCGACGGCAAGGCCCACTCCGTGGACTCCTCCGACGCGGCCTTCCAGGCCGCCGCCGCCCTCGCCCTGCGCGACGCCGCCGAACACGCCGTCATCCGGCTGCTCGAACCCGTCGCCGCCGTCACCGTCCTGCTGCCCGACGACTACCTCGGCGCCGTCCTCGGCGACCTCTCCGCCCGCCGCGGCCGCGTCCTCGGCACCGAGACCGGCGGCCCCGGCCTGACCCTGCTGCGCGCCGAGGTCCCCGAACTCGAACTCGTCCGCTACCCGGTCGACCTGCGCTCACTCACCCACGGCACCGCCGAGTTCTCCCGCGCCTACCTGCGCCACGAACCCATGCCGACCGCCCTGGCCACCCGCTACACCGACTGAGCGCCCTGGCGCCGAGGCAGCGCGCACGCCGCCGTACCCCCCGGCATCCGGTGCCGGTTGCGCGCCACCCAGCGGTACGCCAGGCCCGCCACCGGCCGCACCGGCGCCGACGCCAGCACCGCCCCCAGGTACGCCCACGCGCCGCCCGAACGCATCAGCAGCCGCGCCACCGCCTGCGCGCCCCCGTACACCCGGCCCGCCGGCGTCACCCACAGCACCTCGCGCTCGGCCCGCTCCGCGGTCACCTCGCCCCGCCCGCCCGCGCGCGTGTCCAGCGCCGCCAGGTCCTCGAACTGGAACGGCACCGCGTCCCAGCCCCCCGAGGCCAGCGTCTGCCGCAGGTAGCGCTCCGCCCACCGCACGCAGGACGAGCAGAACGAACAGTCCCCGTCGAACACCAGCACCGGATCCATCGCCTGGGCTCCCTTCCTCGCCGTCACGGCCATCCTGCCCCACCCCGACGACCCGCCGCAGACCGGGTATCGACCAGCCCGAAGCTGGGCATCATGCCTCTCAAGCCCGGGCGCGGCCCGATCGTGACGGCACTTCAGACGATCATGCGCGCGGCGACACCACGGCACGATAACCTGCCGCTGACAAGGGGAGGAGGGGACGCCACCGTGACCACACTCGACATGACTCCGGGTGCGCAGATACCCCGCACCGACGCCGGGCCGCAAACCGGAGTCACCCCGGCGCTCTCCTCGGTCGCGTACCGCGACGGCAAGATCGAGGACTTCGTCGGCAAGGTCACCACCGCGACCCACAAGAAGCCCCGGTTCAAGCTCTTCGAGGCGAACCTCGGCGAGGCGTTCAGCGCCGCCGTCATCTCCCGCACCGTCGGTGCCGGGCGCAAGCCGATCGTGCCCTCGTTCGGCACCGACACCCGCCAGATCGTCGAACACTGCCTGGCCGCACAGGAGTTGCGGGCCGCACGGGACCGCAAGCTCACCGTGGTCACCGTGCTCTTCGGCCTGCTCGCCCTGCCCGGCACCCTGATCTGGATCGGTGCGTTCTACCTGCGCATCTACCTCATGAAGGGCAAGGCCCTCCAGGACGAGCTCTACGGCGCCCTCGCGCTCCTGGCCGCCGCCGTGGTCTCCGTCCTGTTCCTCGTCAAGCCCCCCGTCAACGGCCCGCTCGGCATCTACCTGCGCGTCGCCATGATCCCGCCGATCATCGGCGGGATCCTCGCCCGGCGCATCGTGCTGCGCTCCACCAAGGAGCTCCGCGAACGCTGGCTCGCCCTCGCCGAGGGCAGCTCCGTCGCCGCCACCGTCTCCAAGGCCGTCCCCCGCGACGACCTCGACAAGAAGGCCGTCGACCTGCGCGACAAGCTCGCCCGCATGGAGGCCGAGCAGGAGACCAACGTCCAGCACTACGCCGGCCCCAAGGGCATCCTCGGCGTCGGCAAGCGCTGGGGCGAATGGCGCCTGGTCGACGTGATGCGCCCCGCCGCGGGCCACTCCGACTTCCGCGCCTTCCACCCCTGGGACCTCGTCCGGAAGATCTCCTCGCACCTCAAGGGGCTCGCCGTCAGCGAGGTCGCCAACAGCGGGATGACCAACATCACGGTCAAGCAGTGGGCGGTCCTCGAAATCGGCGAGAACGCCGACGAGATCTCCCGCCCCGGCAACGCCGACATGGACGGCGACCGGATGCGCGACTTCGCCCTCCAGACCATCGCCGACAAGCAGACCTTCGCCGGCGGCGGTCCCCGGCACTACCTCGCCACCCAGTTCATCACCTTCGACGGCAAGCTGATCATCACCTTCACCGTCACCGTCACCCTGCTCGCCAACACCCTCACCGTCACCGTCGCCGGCTACGCGCTCGGCCCGGTCAACGGCGTCTTCTCCGACAAGCCCTCGGCCAAGGAGAAGACCGTCCAGAAGACCGGCAAGTTCTGGGAGGAGCGCACCGTCAAGCTCCCCCTGATCGACAACGACGAGGTGGTCCGCCAGGCCCTGCGCGCGCCGCTCACCCGCGCCCCCGGGCTGCTCTCCTGGCTCGGCGGCGGCCTGGGCCTGCCCGAGCCGTTCGGCTTCCGGCACGCCTGGGCGAGCCCGCCGTGGGGCAGCCGGTTCATGACCGACAACGCGCTCAACGCCTCCGTCCCGGTCCTCGGCGCCGTGCACGCCGCCACCCTGGAGTTCCTGGAGGAGCACGACCTGGACACCGACCGCTTCAAGAACCGCGCGTCGATCATCAAGTCCGAGGCCCAGGGCACCCGCCCGTACAAGGTCGACCAGTTCGAGTAACCCCGGCCCGCGCACGCCGGAGGGGCCCGCCACCGACTCAGCGGTGACGGGCCCCTCCGGCGTTCCCGATCAGTCCTGCGGCCAGGCCTCGGCCAGCATCTTCCGGGTGTCCGCCAGCAGTTGCGGCAGCACCTTGGTGTGGCCGACCACCGGCATGAAGTTGGTGTCCCCGCCCCAGCGCGGCACCACGTGCTGGTGCAGGTGCGCCGCGATCCCGGCACCGGCCGCCGTGCCCTGGTTCATCCCGATGTTGAACCCGTGCGCCCCCGAGGCCGCCCGCAGCGCGGTCATCGCCCGCTTGGTGAAGTCGGCCAGCTCGGCCGTCTCCGCCTCGTCCAGGTCGGTGTAGTCCGCGACGTGCCGGTACGGGACCACCATCAAGTGGCCGCCGTTGTACGGGTACAGGTTCAGCACCGCGAACACGGCGCTGCCCCGGGCGATGACCAGCCCGTCCTCGTCGCTCAGCGAGGGGATCGAGCAGAACGGACAACCGTCGTCCGGAGCCGGACCGGTGGGCTTGTTCTCACCCTGGATGTACGCCATCCGATGGGGGGTCCACAGGCGGCGGAAGCCGTCCGGCTCCCCGACGCCCCGCTGCAGTTCCGGCTCAGTCGTCATGCTGATCAGCATATTCGCCCAGCGCTGCTTGCAAAGCCGCGCGGGGCGGACTCATGAAGAGCCCGCCCCGCGCACCCCCGCCAGGGCGGGGCCAATGCCGATCCACCTGGACTTCAAGCTTCCGGAGCGCGGAAAACCCCCGGTTCATGCGGGGCCAACGTCACACCTGGATACGACGCGCCACAGCGTCAACGATCTCAGCGATCGCCTGGTCACGGGGTACGCCGTTCTTCTGCTCGCCGTTGCGGTAGCGGAAGGACACCGCGCCCGCCTCGACGTCGTCGTTGCCCGCGATCAGCATGAACGGCGTCTTGGACCTCTGCGCGTTGCGGATCTTCTTCTGCATGCGGTCGTCCGAGGTGTCCACCTCGACCCGGATCCCGTGCTTCTTCAGCTCGGCCGCGACCTCCAGCAGGTACGGCACGTGCTCGTCGGTGATCGGGATGCCCGTCACGGTGACCGGGGCCAGCCACGGCGGCATGGCGCCGGCGTAGTGCTCCAGCAGCACCGCGAAGAACCGCTCGATGCTGCCGAACAGCGCGCGGTGGATCATGACCGGCCGCTGACGCGAGCCGTCCGCCGCCGTGTACTCAAGATCGAAACGGATCGGGAGGTTGAAGTCGAGCTGGATCGTCGACATCTGCCAGGTCCGGCCGATCGCGTCGCGTGCCTGGACCGAGATCTTCGGGCCGTAGAAGGCCGCGCCGCCCGGGTCCGGCACCAGCGGCAGCCCCTGCTTCTCGGCCACGCTGGCGAGGACGGCGGTGGCCTCCTCCCAGGTCTCGTCCGAGCCGACGTACTTGACCGGGTCCTTGGTCGACAGCTCCAGGTAGAAGTCGGTCAGACCGTAGTCGCGGAGCAGGTTGAGCACGAAGGTCAGCGTCGAGTCGAGCTCCTCCGCCATCTGCTCGCGGGTGCAGTAGATGTGCGCGTCGTCCTGCGTGAAGCCGCGGGCGCGGGTCAGGCCGTGCACGACGCCGGACTTCTCGTAGCGGTACACCGTCCCGAACTCGAAGAGGCGCAGCGGCAGTTCACGGTACGAGCGGCCGCGCGCGTCGAAGATCAGGTTGTGCATCGGGCAGTTCATCGGCTTGAGGTAGTAGTCCACGCCCTCGTCGAGCTGCATGGGCGGGTACATACCGTCCGCGTACCAGTCGAGGTGGCCGCTCTTCTCGAAGAGCTTCCCCTTGGTGGCGTGCGGGGTGTAGACGAACTCGTAGCCCTCTTCCTCGTGCCGCTTGCGCGAGTAGTCCTCCATCGCCCGGCGGATGATGCCGCCCTTGGGGTGGAAGACGGCGAGGCCGGAGCCGATCTCCTCGGGGATGGAGAAGAGGTCCAGCTCGTTGCCGAGCTTGCGGTGGTCGCGCTTCTCGGCCTCGATCAGGAAGTCGAGGTGGGCCTTGAGCTCGTCCTTGGTCGGCCAGGCGGTCCCGTAGATGCGCTGCAGCATCGGGTTCTTCTCGCTGCCGCGCCAGTAGGCGGCCGCGTTGCGCATCAGCTTGAACGCCGGGATGTACCGGGTGCTGGGCAGGTGCGGGCCGCGGCAGAGGTCGCCCCAGCACTGCTCGCCGGTCTTGGCGTCCAGGTTGTCGTAGATGGTGAGCTCGCCGGAGCCGACCTCGACGTCGGCGCCCTCGCCGGCGGTGGCGGCGGAGCCCTTGAGGCCGATCAGCTCCAGCTTGTACGGCTCGGCGGCCAGCTCCTCGCGGGCGGACTCGTCGGTGACCACGCGGCGGGAGAACTTCTGCCCGCGCTTGATGATCTCCTGCATCCGCTTCTCGATGGCCTTGAGGTCATCGGGGTGGAAGGGCTTCTCGACGTCGAAGTCGTAGTAGAAGCCGTCCTTGACCGGCGGGCCGATGCCGAGCTTGGCCTCGGGGTAGAGCTGCTGCACGGCCTGCGCCATGACGTGCGCGGTGGAGTGGCGCAGGATGTCCAGGCCGTCCTTGCTGCCGATCGCGACCGGCTCGACCTCGTCGCCGTCCTGGACGGCGTACGCGAGGTCCTTGAGCTGGCCGCCGACGCGGGCGGCGATGATCGAGCGGTCGTCGGCGAAGAGCTCGGCGGCCGTAGTGCCCGTGGTCACCACGCGCTCTTCCCGATCGGGTTCGCGGTTGATGATTACCCGGACGTCCGTCACCGGTCTCTCCTGACGTGCTGGATTCAGAGGACGCAACACTGCGCTGCGCGTGACGATGGTACCGAGCGCGTCGACCCGGCCGCGCACCTACGCCCCCTCCCCCCCTTCCCCGAGGCCTCCGTCGAGCTCTTCGCCGAGTTCTTCGCCGAGTCCCTCCCCGAGGGACTTCAGCAGCCGCTCGCGGTCGGCGTCCTCCCAGCCGCACAGTTCCAGGCCCTGCGGCCGGGTGAGCCGGCGGAAGCCGCCGCGGCTCTCCAGCCGGCCGGCGACCCGGACCGGCAGGCCCGCGAGGTGGGCCTCGGCGGCGAGCCGGTAGTCGGGGTCGGGCAGGCGGAGCTTGAGTTCGCGGACTTCGGCGCCGCCGAGGACGCGCAGCCGCACCGCGCCCGGTCCGGCCGGGTCTGCGCGCTTGAGCCGGACGACCACGCCGACGACGGTGACGGCGACGGCGGGCTCGATCCGTTCGAGCAGTTCGGCGGCCTCGGTCAGGGCGGGCAGGTCGCCGGGCGAGAAGTCGAGGACGACCCGGCGGTCCCCGAAGCCGCCCGGGGTCCCGGCGGCGGCGGACCAGGCGACGGTCAGCCTGGTCGCCGTCGCGCCGCGGACCAGGTCCTCGACGGACTGGACGAGTTCCCGGCTGACTCCGGCCTGGACGGCGTTCTCGAAGGCCTCGGGCCCCCCGCTGACCCGGCGGTAGTCGACGGCGTCGCGCAGTGCCTCCAGGGCGCGGACCAGGGTGGTGACGGCGGCCCGGCCCTCGGGCGCGGGGGTGTAGGCGGTGAGGGCCGCGCCCTGCTCGACGACCAGGACGCGGTCCAGGAAGTCCCCGGCGTGGGCGTCCAGCCGGGCGCCGAAGTAGGCGGCCGTGGCCCGGCCGGCCTTGGCCCCGGCGGCGAGCATCGCGCGGGCCGCCCGTTGGAGCCGCTCGGCGTCGTCCCAGGTGGCGGCCTCGGCGGGGCCGGCCGGCTCCCGGTGCCAGCGCAGTTCGTCGCCGGGGACGGCGAGTGCGAGCAGGATGGCGCGGGCGGACGGGGTGGAGGAGCGGGACAGCGCGGTGACGGCGTCGGCGAGGAGGTCGACGGCGTCGTCGAAGCCGTCCCCGGCGGGGACGAGGACGCTGGTGCCGGACTCGTCGTCGGGCGGCGTCCAGCGGCCGTAGCGGGCGGCGGGGCCGCCGCGCCGGACCCAGCCGTGCCGGGCGAGCAGGGTGGCGAGCACCGCCGGGTCGACGGCGGCGGGGTCGGGCAGGGCCTGGACCGGCTCGCCGGGTGCGTGCGGCGGTGTCATGGGTGCTGCTCCTCGCTGCCGGGGGCCGGGACCGGGGCGGGCGGTCACGGGCTGCCACCCGCGCCGACCCGGGCCATGATGTCGCAGAGCGCGCGGTCGTCGAAGACCTTGCCGGTGGGGACCCGCACGTTGGTGCGCCGCTGTCCGGTGACCGGGTGGCCGGCCAGGTTGACCCAGTAACAGCAGTGCCGCAGTTCCAGCGCGTCCGGGCGGGCGTGCAGCCAGCGGTCGACCCGCCGCGGCAGCAGCATCACGACCAGGATGCGCGGCACGGCGACCCTCGCCCGGGCGAGCTTGCGCAGGTGGTCGTTGTCGAGGGTGAAGCTGAAGAACGGCCCGGTCGGATCGGCCGCGATCTGCTGGGTGGCCTTCAGCTGGATCTTGATGGTGACCTCGTCGTCCACCTCGTGCGCCCGGGAGCCGTGGCTGACCTGCCAGTCGATCCCGTTGTCCGGGAACGGCTGGGAGAGCGAGCAGCCGGCCGCGGCGGCGACCGCGTGCAGGTAGCCGACCTGCAGCGTCTCCATGCAGGCGGTGACCGCCAGGTTCCCCCGTAGAACGGCCGCCGCTCCCTCGGGCTGCGGCTGCGTCAGTGCCATCGCCCCGTGGCCTCCCCCTGCTCCGGGCCCGTCCGGATCGGAACGACGGGCCCACGGGCAGGATCCCCGGTCGGGCTTGCGCCAAACGGTTGAACGGGTGTCAGAACCGGGTATCAACCGGGCGCGCGGAACGCTCGCCTGAGGGGCAGTCATGCAGCAGCACTGGTACACCGGCCCACTCGCCTCCTTCGACACCGAGACCACCGGAGTGGACGTCGAGACCGATCGGATCGTCTCGGCCGCCCTGGTCGTCCAACTCGCCCCGGGTCGGCCGGTGCAGACCACCACCTGGCTCGCCGATCCGGGCGTCCCGATCCCGGACGGTGCCCGGGCGGTGCACGGCATCACCGACGAACACGCCCGGACGCACGGGCGCCCGGTCGGCGCGGTGGTGGCGGAGGTCACCCGCGCGCTGGCGGACCAGGCGAGGGCCGGGCGCCCGGTGGTGGTGATGAACGCGCCGTACGACCTGACGCTGCTGGACCGGGAGCTGCGCCGCCATCACGGGCTGACGCTGACCGACGGGGTGGGCACGGCCGGGCTGGTGGTGCTGGATCCGCGGGTGCTGGACAAGCACGTGGACCGCTACCGCAAGGGCCGTCGGACGCTGACCGACCTGTGCGCGCACTACGGCGTGGAGCTGGCCGGGGCGCACGACGCGGCGGCGGACGCGACGGCGGCGCTGGCGCTGACCCGGCGGATAGGCGCCCGCTACCCGGCGGCGCTGGGCGGGCTGACGGCGGCGGAGCTGCACCTGCGGCAGGCGGTCTGGCACGCGGCGCAGGCGCGGGGGCTGCAGAACTGGTTCGACCGGTCGGGGACGCCGGAGCGGGTGGACCTGTCCTGGCCGCTGCGGCCGGCCCGGTGCGGCTGCGGCCGCCGGCTGGAGCCCGAGCACGGCTGCGAGGCGGCGGCGTAGCGGCGGCCGGCGCATGCCCGCGAGCGCCGGCCCCGAACGCGCCGCAGGCCCTGACCGGTTTCCTGGTCAGGGCCTGCGTGCTGTCCGGTGGGCGATACTGGGATCGAACCAGTGACCCCTTCGGTGTGAACGAAGTGCTCTCCCGCTGAGCTAATCGCCCGGGCAACGAGAAGAACAGTAGCACCATTTGGCGGTCGTCGTACAACTCGCCCCTTCCGGGTACTGCTGGCGCATCCGCAGAACTCGCGCTCCACGCGGAAGATGACTGAGCCTCAGCCGCATTCCGGATGGCTCTTCGGATGGATTCCGGAAATACACGTGAGGCCCAGCCGATAATCGGCTGGGCCTCACGTATCACAATGCATTCCGGTGGGCGATACTGGGATCGAACCAGTGACCCCTTCGGTGTGAACGAAGTGCTCTCCCGCTGAGCTAATCGCCCGGGTGCAGGGAAAACATTACCGCATCCCGGAGGGTGGTCCGAACACCCTGGTCACGGCGGCCCCCGGCCCCGGGCGGCTCAGCTCTCGCCCGCCGTCCAGGGGACGGCCAGGCCGTAGCGGGCGAAGTACCAGCCGCCGATCCCGACGACCGCGGCGAGGCCGATGGCGGTGACGGTGAGGTTGCGGCGACGCACCCGCGGGTCCATGGCCCGCCGGGCGGCCTCGGCGACCTTGCGGCGGCTCCACCGCAGCACCAGCCGGGCCCAGTCGAACTCGGTGGCCCAGACCCCCATGCCCAGGAAGATCACCACCCAGCCGGGGCCGGGCAGCGGCAGCATGATCACGCCGAGGACGACCACGGCGAGGCCGGCCAGGAAGATCGCCACCTGCCAGGTGAGGTGCAGCGGCCGCGAGCGGCGGACGAACGCCGGGGCGCGGGAGCCGGCCGCGTCATCCGACGTGACCGGTTCACCCGATCCCGTGTTCTTGGCCGTCTTGTCGTTTCGCACAGTCATGCCAGGAAACTAACCAAGAAGCGGCCCGGTAATGCCCGACCGGGCCACTCCGGGATGATTCCGCAATGCGCCGTAAGGGGTACGACTCGCGCCCGAATCGGGACAGAGGGGTTTACATCGGGCTTGGGGGTGGGATGGTCCGTTCGCCGACGTGCGATTCCCCGAGCGCACACTGAGCGAAAGGCCATGGCGCTTATGAACACCACGGTCAGCTGCGAGCTGCACCTGCGCCTCATCGTGTCCAGCGAGTCCTCACTGCCCGTCCCCGCGGGCCTGCGCTACGACACCGCCGACCCCTACGCCGTGCACGCCACGTTCCACACGGGCGCCGACGAGACCGTGGAGTGGGTGTTCGCCCGAGATCTCCTCGCGGAGGGGCTGCACCGACCGACCGGTACCGGCGACGTCCGGGTCTGGCCGTCCCGCAGCCACGGGCAAGGGGTGGTCTGCATCGCGCTGAGCTCTCCGGAAGGAGAAGCCCTGCTGGAAGCCCCGGCCCGGGCGCTTGAGTCATTTCTCAAGCGGACGGACGCCGCGGTGCCACCCGGCACCGAACACCGCCACTTCGACCTCGACCGGGAGCTGTCCCACATCCTCGCCGAAAGCTGATCCCGCCCGGAGGCGGTCACGCCCCGCCATCGGCGGGGTGGTACCTCCTGCCGTCACCGCTGCCGTCCTACTCGGGGGCACGGCAGCACTCAGCCGCGCGCGACGCGGCCTCGGGGCCGGTGGGCGGCCCGATCCCATCGGAGCGGGTCCGCGACACCGCAGGCGCCCGGCAACGAGGCCGGCCATCCATACGGGTGGCCGGCCTCGCTGCCGGGCGCCGTCGGCATTTCGGGGGGTCCTTCGCGGGCCCGGCCGCCCGGACGCCGTCCGCTCCACGGCACTCTGACGGAATCCGTACACACCTTCGAAAGAACCCACCGCCCTTCCGCCGCAAGGCCCGGTATGGTCTGGGGTAACCGTGGACGCGGGGTTCCGGAGTCCCCTGCGCGAGGAGTCCCCAACGTGCTGATCACCCATGACACCGAGTGCGCACTGAGCATCCTCGTCGAGCTGCTCAACACCGCGCCCGAGGTGTGCGGCACCGAGCGGCTGCCGGACGTGGCCGCACTGGACGCCTTCGTGGTCGGCCAGGAGATCAGCGAGATCGACTCGCTGACCGAGAACGACCTGCGCAAGGTGCACGAGCTGCGCACCCGGCTGCGCGAGGTGTTCGGGACGGAGTCCACCGCCGAGGCCGCCGAACTGGTCAACCGGATCGTCGCGGCCGCCGGCACGACGCCGCGGCTGACCAACCACGACCACCACGACTGGCACATCCACTACTTCGCGCCGCACGCCGCGCTCGGCGACCACCTCGCCGCCGAGCTGGGCATGGCGCTGGCCTTCATCCTGATGGCGGGCGAGCGGGAGCGGTTGCGCCGCTGCGAGGCGCCGGACTGTGCCCGGGTCTTCGTGGACCTCTCCCGCAACCGCTCCCGGCGCTACTGCGACAGCCGCACCTGCGGCAACCGGCTGCACGTCGCCGCCTACCGGGCACGGCAGCGCTCGGCGGAGGCCGTGCCCTCCGCCTGACGCCGACCCCCGCAGGGGTTCGAGTGCCGCGTTCGGATGCCGCTCAGATGCCGCGTTTGCGGAGGATCTCCTCGATGTCGGAGAAGTCGCCGAGGCCGTCGTCCCGCTTGCCCCCCGCGGGCTTGCCCGTCGCCGGCTTCTTCGGCGGCGTGGCGGCCACCGCCGGGCGCTCGGGCGCGGCACCGGCGGCCGCCGGGCGGTCCGGCGCGGCGTCCACGGCGCCCCGGCGGCCCAGCCAGCGCGTCGTCACCAGCAGGAGCGCGGAGAGGCCGAGCAGCACGATGCCGGTCCAGACCCGGGGGTCGAACACCAGCCTCGTCGCCCAGTCGGCGAACTCGCTGCCGATCGTCCGGGCCACCGGGAACAGGCCGGTCAGGTAGAGCCCGGCGGGCACCAGGGCCACCGCGAACCAGCGGGTCGCGGACAGGAACCGCCGCCGGTAGGCCCGCAGGCCGGCCACGGCCACCCCGCCCGCCGTGAGCGCGAAGCTGATCGCCGCCGTCAGCACGGCAGCACTCCTTCGCTTCCGGTCGTCCTGGTCATCACTGCCTCCCTGTCGGCCTTCGCAGGGGCGCACCGTCGGCCGGAGCGGGCGCCCACTAGTGAAACACTGGGGGAATGATCGATGGTTCCCTCCCCCGGCTCGAGTTCTGGTGCGACCTCCAGTGTCCGGACTGCCGCACCGCGCTGGACGACGTACGGGCACTGCGCGCGCGGTACGGCGACGCGCTGCCCGTCGAGGTCCGCCACTTCCCGCTGGAGAAGCACAAGCACGCCTATGCGGCCGCGGAGGCCGCCGAGGAGGCGTTCGCGCAGGGGCTGGGCTGGCCGTTCGTGGAGGCGCTGCTGGCCCGGGCCGAGGAGTTGGACGCCCGCGGGCAGCAGGTGCTGCTGGAGGTGGCCCGGGCGGTCGGGGTGGACGCCGAGGAGGTCGACACCGCGCTGATCGACGGCCGGCACATGCTCACCGTGGACGCCGACCAGGCCGAGGGCCGGGCGATCGGGGTCACCGGCACGCCGACGTACGTGATCGGCGGGCAGCGGCTGGACGGCGGGCAGAGCCAGGACGGCCTGCGGGACCGCATCGTGGCCGCCATCGAGGCGGCGGCGGGTTCCTGACGTCACGTCGGGTCACAGCGGCTTTCCGTAGATGCGGTTGGTGACCCGGTAGCCGAGCGAGGCGTAGAGGCGGATCGCGACCTCGTTCCCGGCGAACACGTTGAGGCCGAGGTCGCGCACGCCGGCGGCCAGGCACTCGCGTTCGGCGAGCAGCATCAGCGTGCGGCCGTGTCCCCGGCCCCGGTGGGCCGGGGACACCTCGACGGTCATCACCCAGGCGAGCGGCCCGCCGTTCGGCAGGTCGCGCCGGTGGAAGTCCACCCAGAGCGAGCCGAGCGGCTCGGCTTCGCCGTCCGCGCGCAGGCGGCGCAGGGCGACGCCGGGGCTGTCGGCGCCCTGCGGGAGCTGGCGCCGGTGGTCCAGCTGGGATCGGGCGCGGGCCTGCTCCTCGCTGAGCCCGGACTCCACGAGCGAGCGGCGGTAGCCCCGCGCGGCCCGGTCGAGCCAGGCCTGGAACTCCGGGGGCTCGATCCGGTCGGCGGTGATGCCGGCGGGCAGGGCGGGGGCGGTGGTCAGCCGCTTGGCCAGGTTCCGCATCCGCTCGGTGTAGCCGAGGGTGGCGGCGAGCCCCCGGGCGATCCGCGCCGTCTCGGGGATGTTGGCGTCCACCCGGGTGCAGTCCCAGTTGCGCAGCACCTCCTCCGCGGCCAGCGCGCCGAACGTGCCGCGGCCCCGACCCCGGCCTTCTCTGACCTCCAACTCCGATATCTCGCCCCAGAGTTGGCTGCCGTGCGGGATGGCGGTGGTGCGCAGCGCGCCGACCTGGCGGCCGTTGGCGCAGATCTGCCAGCGCCTGGTGCGGCCGCCGGCGTCGGTGGGTGTCTCCGGGCCCTCGGGGCGCAGCGTCGTGGTCATGTGGTGGTCCCTTCCCCGCGCCCGCGCCCCTATGCCCGGGTTGCCGTTGCGGGGATCACGGGTCGAGGTCGTCGCCGCTGCGTTCGGCGAAGACGGCCATGGCCTTGGCGGTGACGGGGCCGATGCCGGGCAGCTCGCGGTCGTCCACCCGGGTCACGGCCTGGACGTCACGGGTGGTGGAGGTCAGGAAGACCTCGTCGGCGTCCTGGAGGGCGTTGAGCGGCAGGTCGGTCTCCTCGGCGCCGCACCAGTCGACGACCAGCTGCCGGGTGATGCCGGCCAGGCAGCCGGAGGCGAGGGTGGGGGTGAGCAGGCGGCCGCCGAGGACGACGAAGACGTTGGAGCCGGTGCCCTCGCAGAGCAGGCCGACGGTGTTGGCGAACAGGGCCTCCGAGGCGCCGGCGCGGTGGGCGGCGGCCAGGGCGACGACGTTCTCGGCGTACGAGGTGGTCTTGAGGCCCGCGACGGCGCTGTGCTCGTTGCGGCGCCACGGGACGACGGCGGCGGCGGTCTCGTCGGGGCGGCGGTTGATCGCGCCGAGGGCGACGACGAGGGTGGGGCCGGCGGTGCCGCGCTCGGAGCCGAGCGGGGAGGTGCCGCCGGTGTAGGTGACGCGCAGGCGGCCGAGCGGGGCCGGGTTGGCGGCGAGGACCTGGGCGCAGGCCTCGCGGACCAGGTCGTGGTCCGGGTCGGGCAGGCCGAGGCCGCGGGCGGAGCGGGTGAGCCGGTCGAGGTGCCGGGTGATGGCGAAGGCCCGGCCGTCGGTGGCCTTCAGGGTCTCGAACACCCCGTCACCGGTGGTGAGTCCGTGGTCGAGGACCGAGACGGCGGCGTCGGCGGAGTCGACGAGCGCCCCGTTGACCCAGCTCGTGGTCGGGTTCTGCATCGAGGGCTGCTCCTTGGGCGGGGTGGGGGCGGGGCGGTTCATGCCCCCGTCGGGTCGGTGTCGCTGCCCGACGCTATCGCGACCAGGCGGGCGGCCTTCAGTTCGGTTTCCGCCCACTCGCGGTCGGGGTCGGAGCCCCAGGTGATGCCGGCGCCGGTGCCGAAGCGCAGCACGGGCGCCTCGGGGTCGGTCCGGTCGAGCCAGAAGGTGCGGATGCCGACGGCGAGTTCGCCCTCGCCGCGGTCGGCGTCGACCCAGCCGACGGCGCCGCAGTACGGGCCGCGCGGGGCGGTCTCCAGGGCGTCGATGATCCGCAGGGCGCTGGACTTGGGGGCGCCGGTGACGGAGCCGGGCGGGAAGGTGGCGGCGAGCAGCTCGGGCCAGCCGGCGCCCTCGCGCAGGGTGCCCTCGACGGTGGACACCAGGTGGACCAGGCCGGGGTGCTTCTCGACGGCGCACAGGTCGGGGACGGTGACGCTGCCGGTCGCGCAGACCTGCCCGAGGTCGTTGCGGACCAGGTCGACGATCATCACGTTCTCGGCGTGGTCCTTGTCGAGGAGGTCGTCCTCGGTGCGGCCGGTGCCCTTGATCGGGCCGGAGGAGACGGTGCGGCCGGTGCGGCGCAGGTACAGCTCGGGTGAGGCGGTGGCGATCTCGACGCCGTGCCCGGGCAGGCGGATGGTGCCGGCGTAGGGGGCGGGGTTGCCGTGGGCGAGGAGGCCGGTGAGGGCGTCGACGTCGCTGCGGGCCGGGTCGGGCAGCGGTGCGGACAGCACGCGGCAGAGGTTCGCCTGGTAGACCTCGCCGGCGGCTATGTGCTCGCGGATGCGGCGTACGCCCGCGGTGTAGGCGGAGCGGTCCAGGGAGCTGTGCCAGTCGCCGGCCTCCGGTCCGCGCCAGCCGGCGCCCGAGGGCGGCGCGGGGGCGGGGCGGACGTCGTCGAAGCGGGCGCAGGTCAGCCGACCCTCGAAGTCGTAGGCGACGGCCCAGTAGCCGGTGGAGTCCAGGGCCGCCGGATCCGAGGTGACGTCGCGCAGGCCGGTGGCCAGGCGGCCGCCGAAGCGGGCGAGCGGGGTGCTGGGTTCGGTGGGGCCGGACACGGTTCTCCTGCGCGGTGGTCCTGGGCGGCGGTGCCTGAAGTGTAGGTCGGGGGTGCGGGCCCGGCGCGGGGGTGTGACTCGGGGGTGTGAGCAGCGCCCGGCGTCGCGCGGGTGTGCGCCGGGTGGCCTGCGGATGATCGTCCGGAAGCGCCGCAGGTGGCGGCCGGTGGCCGGGTCGAGGGGGCGGCGGGGAGGCGCTCGGCGGGCATCCCATCGGCACGCTGCGGGAACGGATTTTTAGCTGGCCCGGGAATCCGCTAGAGTTCAACACGTCGCCAGGGAGCGCAGCCGAAGAAAAGCGGTGAAGGTCCCGGGAGACAGGCGGACGTGGCTCAGTTGGTAGAGCATCACCTTGCCAAGGTGAGGGTCGCGAGTTCGAATCTCGTCGTCCGCTCGATGGAGAACAGTGTAAGATCGTTCTTCGTGTGTTGCCTGGTGGAGTGGCCGAGAGGCGAGGCAACGGCCTGCAAAGCCGTGTACACGGGTTCAAATCCCGTCTCCACCTCCGAGAGGTTCGACCGGTTCCGGCCGGAAGACCTCCCCGCGCGATTAGCTCAGCGGGAGAGCACTACCTTGACACGGTAGGGGTCACTGGTTCAATCCCAGTATCGCGCACGTCGGATCCTTCGGGGTCTGCTGCAGGACCGCCACACCAGGCGCGATTAGCTCAGCGGGAGAGCACTACCTTGACACGGTAGGGGTCACTGGTTCAATCCCAGTATCGCGCACGTCGGGCCCTTCGGGGTCTGCTGCAGGACCGCCACACCAGGCGCGATTAGCTCAGCGGGAGAGCACTACCTTGACACGGTAGGGGTCACTGGTTCAATCCCA
>NZ_JBHXML010000071.1:0-58855 GCF_042720345.1 Kitasatospora sp. NPDC058478
ACCGGCCCCCCCCCCCCGGGGCGCCCCCCCCCCCCCCCCCCGGCCGGCCCCCGGGCCATGGGCTCACCTGGCCATGGGCTCACCTGGCCGGGCGCCGGCCCGGGCCGCCGTGGCGTGGGGCCGGGCGGCTGCCGAGCCTCGCAGCCGCCGGGCCTGCGCCCGGCAGGTTCCTCTCCTCGGCCGGGCCTGCGCCCGGCGGGTTCCTCTCCTCCTTACCTCGGTGGCTGCGGCTGCCAGAGGCACCCGCAGTCCGGATGTCCGCGCAGTCGCAG
This sequence comes from Kitasatospora sp. NPDC058478, assembly GCF_042720345.1. NCBI lineage: Bacteria > Bacillati > Actinomycetota > Actinomycetes > Kitasatosporales > Streptomycetaceae > Kitasatospora > Kitasatospora sp. NPDC058478. Next base: position 273 of record NZ_JBHXML010000071.1, read on the forward strand.
ACGTCGTGGCATCCCTTCGCCGGCCGATACCTCGCACCATCCGTCCACGCTCGGCGGCCGCCCGCCGTCCAGGTGGATCTGGACGTGCAGTGCCGCCAGGCCGGCCACCATCGTGGCCAGGGCCGTGTCGCAGGCCGGGGTGCGCGCCCGGCCGGGCCCGCCGTCCGCCAGCTGGGCCAGGATCCGGGGCCAAGCGGCGTCCTCGTCCTCCCGGCGCAGGACCAGGCAGTGTCCGCAGGCCGACACCCCTGGCAGCACCAGGGGCCCGACCACCCCGAACTCCTCGACCACTCCGACGTACAGGTGCGGCACCCCGGCCCGGAGCAGCAGTCGGGCCTCGTACGTCCCGCCGGCGAACGCCCCGCTCCCGTCCCGGGGCGCGAGCACCACGAGGTCGGGCGGCGGCCCGTCGGGCTTTCGCCGGGGCACGGGCACCAGTGGTCGGCCCGACGCCCGTTGCACGGCCTCCCGGGCGGCCGTCAACCGCAGCCGCCCGACGTCCCCCGGCGGCAGTCCTGCCGGGGAGCAGTCCCCGGGGCGCACCCGGCCGCCGTCCACCACGGTGACCGTGCCCGCCCCGCCGGCCGAGAGCACGGCCGCCACGGCGGCGCCCACCCGGCCCGCGCCGCGGACCTCGATCCGGGCGCCGGCCCGTCGGGCCAGGACCGCCGGTGCGGCGCCGGGGCCGGAGTGGACCAGGGACAGTGAGGCGAGGTCCGGCCCGAGCAGGTCCCGGTGGGGCTGGGGGAAGCGGGCCAGCGCGGTGCCGGTCGCCTCCGCGTCGTCCAGTAACCCGGTCTCCTCCAGGTCGGTCAGCAGTGCGTCGGCGGGCTCCCGGCCCAGGCCGAGCTGCTCGCCGGCCTCCAGCAGTTCGGGGCGCTCCCTGGTCCCGTCGACCAGGCCGAGGAAGTCGCAGAGGGTCTTGTCGGCCTGGCCGAGCACCCCGGCGTAGCGGGTGATGGTCCCGAACTGCAGGGTGTCGGAGTCCCGCCAGCTGCGGGACAGGGCGGGCTTCAGTACGAGGCGCACGGCGATCTCCCTTCCGATCGTTTCCGGACGGCTGACCGCAGCATGCCCCATCGCGCCGACGTCGTGCGCAAAGTTATCCACAGGCTCGGGCTCATGATCACATCATCTGTTCGCAGACCCTGTGGATAACTGCCCATCCGCTCCGGCGCCAGTTTCCGGACACCCGCCGTCGACTTTTCGTTCCCGATCACTCCACGAAAGATTTCGGCCACGGCACCGGACTTCTGTCCGTGGTACCGGGTAACGTCGTGTGCCATGGCAGCCGAGCGGGACTCCCATCCACCGGCGTCGCGTCGGCGTGCCCGTGCAGCGTCCGGGTCGCAAGTGGCGGCGCCCGGCACGCGTGGGCGTCGGGACCAGGATCAGCAGGCGAGGCCCGCGTCGCCGCAGCACCCACCCGCCGCCGCGCCACCGGAGCCGCACGACCGCGGCCGGGTGGAAGTGCGCCGCAGCGCCCGCCGCAGTCGCACCGTCTCGGCCTACCGCGAGGGCGACCGCACGATCGTGCTGATCCCGGCCCGGATGTCGCACGCCGAGGAGCAGCGCTGGGTCGCGCAGATGCTGGAGAAGCTCGCCGCCCAGGAGAGCCGCCGGATCCTCGGCGACGACGCGCTGATGGACCGGGCCCGCGGGCTGTCGGCCGCCTACCTGGGCGATCGCGCCCGGCCCGCCCAGGTCCGCTGGGTCACCAACCAGAACTCGCGCTGGGGCTCGTGCACCCCCAGCGAGGGGACGATCCGCCTCTCCCACCGTCTGCAGGGCATGCCGGAGTACGTCCTCGACTACGTGCTGCTGCACGAGCTCGCCCACCTGCTGGTGCCGGACCACGGCCCGGCGTTCTGGGCCCTGCTGGAGGCCTACCCCCGGACCGAGCGGGCCCGCGGCTACCTGGAGGGCGTGGTCTCGGCGGCCCGGCTGCCGCACATCCCCGGCGCCCGGCACGCCGACCGGGATGCCGATCCGGCCTGTTCCTGCGGCTGACGGCTTGACGCCCGGCCGGTGGGCGCGGGGTATGTGGGGGGCTAGGCTACCGCGGGGGGCACCCAAACGCGGGGGGGCGGGCCGTATCGGCCCGCGCCCCCTCTTCGGGTTTCACCTCAGCTGGTCAGCCGGCGGGCCCGTGCCACCAGGTCCCGCACCGAGTGGTCGGTCAGCTCCGGCAGCCGGTCGTAGTCGAACCAGCGCAGGTCCAGCGACTCCTCGCTGATCAGCGCCTGTGCACCGGCCGGGGCCACCGCGATGTACTGGACGTCCAGGTGGGTGTTCTCCGGCCGGTCCTTGCCGGTGCAGCGGACCAGGTGCCGGTCCAGCTTGGCCGGCACCGGGACGCCGTCCACCTCCAGCAGGGCCAGGTCGGGGATGCCGGACTCCTCGACGGCCTCCCGCAGCGCCGCCGACGCGAGGTCCCGGTCGTCGGGCTCGCAGTGCCCGCCCATCTGCAGCCAGATGCCGACCTTGGGGTGCAGGGTGAGCAGCACCCGCCCGGCCGCCGGGTCGACGACCGCCGCGCTCGCGGTGATGTGCGCGGGCAGGCAGGACCGGTACAGGCCCTCGGGCTGCTCGGCCAGGTGCGCCAGGTAGTCGAGCCGCAGCCGGTCCTGCTCCTCGTCGGCGGGGCGCCACCCGGTCAGGGTGCGCACGGCGTCCGCGTGCAGGGACGTCGCCCCGGTGTCGGTGGCCGTCATGCGGTGGGCTCGCCCTTTCCGTCGGTGCCGTCGCCGTCCTGCTTCGGCTCGTCGCTCTTCGCCGGCCCGTCGTTCTTGGTGAGGTCCGGCTTGGCGGCGGTGCCGCCCGCGGCGGCCTCGCCGAGCAGCTTGTCGATCGCGTCGAAGTCGAGGCCGCCCTCCAGGTCGCCGGTGCCCCGGTGCACGAAGGCGTCCGGGTCGTCCAGGTCGGCGGCGGTGGGCAGCATGTCCGGGTGCTGCCAGAGCGCGTCGCGGCCCTCGACGCCGCGCGCGTCGGCGAGCAGCGCCCACAGCCGGGCGGCGTCGCGCAGTCGGCGCGGGCGCAGCTCCAGGCCGACCAGGGTGGCGAAGGTCTGCTCGGCGGGCCCGCCGGCGGCGCGGCGGCGGCGGACGGTCTCGCGCAGCGCGCCGGCCTGCGGCAGGTGCGGTTCGGCGGCGGCGTGCACGACCGCGTCGACCCAGCCTTCGAGCAGGGCGAGCGCGGTCTCCAGGCGGGCGAGCGCGGCCTTCTGCTCGGGGGTGTCCTCGGGCTGGAGCAGCCCGCCGGCCAGCGCCTCCTGGAGCGCCTCCGGGTTGTTCGGGTCGAGCTGGCCGACGAGCTCCTCCATCCGGGAGGTGTCGACCTTGATGCCGCGGGCGTAGGCCTCGACGGCGCCGAGCAGGTGGGCCCGCAGCCACGGCACGTGGGCGAAGAGCCGCTGGTGGGCGGCCTCGCGCAGGGCGAGGTAGAGCCGGACTTCGTCGGCGGGCACGTTCAGGCCCTCGCCGAACTCGGCGACGTTCTGCGGCAGCAGTGCGGCCTTGCCGGCCGGGGCGAGCGGCAGGCCGACGTCGGCGGAGCCGACCACCTCGCCGGCGAGGGCGCCGAGCGCCTGGCCGATCTGGGTGCCGAACATGGCGCCGCCCATGGAGCGCATCATGCCCATCAGCGGGCCGGCCATGGCCTGCATCTCCTCGGGCAGGACGCCGCCCATGGCGTTGCCGACCCGCTCGGCGACCGGGTCGACGAGGTCCTTCCAGACCGGGAGGGTGGCCTCGATCCACTCGGCGCGGCTCCAGGCGACGGCGGAGGCGGCGCCGGAGGGGAACTCGGTGACGCCGTCGAGCCACAGGTCGGCGAGCCGGACGGCCTCGGCGACGGCGGAGTGCTCGGCGGCGCTGACCGAGCGGTCCTTGCTCTTGCCCTCGGCGGGTTCGGCGACGACGCTCTGGCGGGCGATGTTCTTGGCGAGGTCCCAGTTCACCGGGCCGCCCTCGAACGAGAGCATCTGCCCGAGCTGCTGGAACGCGCTGCCGAGGTCGTTGGGGTTGAGGCCGCCGAACATCGCGGCGAACGGGTTTTCGGCCCCGCCGGGGCCGCCCGGGGCTCCGCCGCCGGGCATGCCGGGCATGCCGAACAGGGCGCCGAACGGGTTGCCGGCGCCGAAGCCGAACGGCTGCGCGCCGCTCTGGTCGGAGCCTGCGGGGCCCTGGTCCTTCTTCTGCTGCTCGTTGTCGGGCTTGGCCTTGCCGTCCTCGGGCTCCTCGGGCGGAACGCCGAATCCGAAGGGAAGGTCGCTCACGGGGTCCTCGATCCGGTCGGCCGTCATACGGGTGTGGCGGGAAGTGCTGCCCGCCCGGGGCACCGGCGGAGTGGGGGACTCGTGGGCGGCTCCAGTGCGGCAGGCCCGCGCCGGGTGCACCGCCGGGCCTTCGCCTCGGGCAGGATGGACGTACGTGACACACGTCCGTACGCACATAAGCTAACCGTGGAGGATGGTCGGTGAGTTCCCCGCCTTCGGACGTTCGCTCTGGGCTGACCGGAGACGAGGACGCCCCGGACATCACGGCGTCGCCGCCTCCAGCCTACGGCGGACGGCCGCTGACCGTGGCCGTCACCGGTGCCGCCGGCGTGATCGGCGAGCGGGTCGCGGCCCGTCTGGTCGCCTCGCCGCACGTGCGCAGGGTGCTGGCGGTGGACGACCGGCGCGGTGAGGTGCCGGGTGTGCAGTGGCGGGTGCTGGACGTGCGGGACCCCGCGGTGGCCGAGCGGTTGTCCGGGGTGGACGTGGTGGTGCACCTGGCGATGGACTTCGGCATGGAGTCGGATCCGCGCGCCCGCAGCGCCTACAACGTGCGCGGCGCGCAGACCGTGCTGACGGCGGCCGCGGCCGCCGGGGTGCACCGGGTGGTGCTCTGCACCTCCGCGATGGTCTACGGCGCGCTGGCCGACAACGAGGTGCCGCTGGCCGAGGACTCCGAGCTGCGGGCGACCGAGGAGGCCTCGCTGGTCGGGGACCTGCTGGAGATCGAGCGCCTGGCCCGCCGGGCGCCGCGCGCCCACCCGGGGCTGCAGGTGACGGTGCTGCGTCCGGCGGTGGTGGTCGGCCCCGGCGTGGACACCGTGCTGACCCGGCACTTCGAGGCGCCGCGGCTGCTGGTGGTGGCCGGTTCCCGCCCGTGCTGGCAGTTCTGCCACGTGGACGACCTGGCGGCGGCGCTGGAGTACGCGGCGCTGGGCCTGGTGGAGGGCGAGGTGACGGTCGGCTGCGACGGCTGGCTGGAGCAGGAGGACGTGGAGCGGCTGTCGGGGATCCGGCGGATGGAGCTGCCGGCCTCGCTGGCGCTGGGCACCGCGGCCCGGCTGCACCGGCTGGGCCTGACCCCGGCCCCGGCGGGGGACCTGGCCTACACGATGTACCCGTGGGTGGTGTCCGGCAGCCGGCTGCACGAGGCGGGCTGGCGTCCGGAGCACAGCAACGAGCAGGTGCTGGCCGAGCTGCTGGGCCAGGTCGCCGGGAAGCACGCGGTGGCCGGGCGCCGGCTGGGCGGCAAGGAGGCCGCGACCAGCCTGGGGGCGGCCGGGGCGACGGTGGCGCTGGTCGGTACGGCCGCGCTGGTGCGCCGGGCCCGCAAGCGGCGCCGCTTCTGAGGCCGGTGGCCCCGAGGGGGGAGCGGATTTTCTCACGATGCGGAATCCCGCCATCGTGATGCGGAACCTGCTTGCCTCAAACCACCCGGGATGGGGAATCATGGGGGCATGCCCGAGAACCAGGACCCCATCCGCCTGCTCGCCGTCCGCGACACCCCGCTCTCGCTGGACGAGGTGTACGAGGCGGTCGGCGACGACGCGGCCGGCGGGACGACCGTCTTCGTCGGGACGGTCCGCGACCACGACGGCGGCAAGTCGGTCACCGCGCTGGAATACAGCTGCCACCCCACCGCCGAGCAGGAGATGCGCCGGATCGCGGAGAAGGTCGTCGCCGACTTCCCGGTGCGGGCGCTGGCCGCGGTGCACCGGGTCGGCCGGCTGGAGATCACCGACAAGGCGGTGATCGTCGCCGTGTCCTGCGCCCACCGGGGCGAGGCCTTCGCGGCCGCCCGGCGGCTGATCGACGACCTCAAGCACGAGGTGCCGATCTGGAAGCACCAGGTCTTCGCCGACGGCGAGGAGGAGTGGGTCGGCGCCGGCAGCTGCTGACCCGGGCGCCCCCTGTGGGCCGGACCGGATCGGACCGGCCGCGACCGGACGGGGCCTTAAGGGGTCCGAGGGGGCCGATCGGCTGCGGAGAGTCGCCATCGGTGCACGGAATGCGACGAGCATGCCGGACGGGCCGGGCTCTCACTCGAACGGGTCCCGGTCAGTGGGCCGAATACTCCCTGGCAGTGAGCCGATCGGCCGTCCCGTAACCCGGACGGCGCCGCCCGCGTTGTCCGCCGGAGTGGTTAATCTGCTCATAGACACGACGAGCTGGGAGTACTGATATGGGTGCGCTCGCCTGGTTGATCATTCCGGTCATCGCCGTCCTGCTCGCCGCCTTGTGGGCGGGCTGGGCCCAACGCGCCCCGAGGGCCACGGGGGACCCGGCCTCGCTCGCCGAGCACCGGCGCTTCATGGCCGCGATGGAACGCACCACCGCCGGGAGCACCGCCTCCGAGGACGGTTCCGGCCGGTAGCCCGGGGGGCGTCCGCTCATCCGCGTCCCGTACTGTCGAGGCATGCCACGCCGCTCCGCGACGATGCTCGCTGCCACCCTGCTGCTCATAGCGCTGCTCTGCGTCTCGGTGCTGATGAAGGTGCCGTACACGGAGATGAGCCCGGGGCCGACGTACAACACGCTCGGCAACCAGGGGGGCAAGTCGGTGATCACCATCACCGGGCGCGACTCGTACCCGACCACCGGGCACCTCAACATGACCACCGTCCAGGTCACCGGGGCCAAGTACGAGCCCAGCCTGGTCAACGCGGTGGTCGGGTGGCTGCGCGACGACGTGATGGTCGTGCCGCACGACAACGTCTACCCGAAGGGGCAGACGGACGCCGACGCCAAGAAACAGAACGCCGAGGAGTTCGCCTCCTCCGAGGACAGCGCCCGCACCGCCGCGCTCAACCAGCTGGGCATCCCGGTCGGCACCGAGCTGATCATCAAATCGGTCACGGCGGGGGCCCCGGCGGAGGGCCGGCTGCACGCGGGCGACCAGATCGTGGCCGTCGACGGCACGTCGGTCGGCACGGTCGAGCAGGTGGTGGCCGCGGTCACCAAGCACAAGCCGGGCGAGTCGGCGGTCTTCACCGTCGTCCCGCGGGTCAAGGACGCGACCGGCAACGGCGGCGCCAACCCGGGGGACCGGACCGACGTCACCGTCCCCACCGTGCGGGCCAAGGACCTCGACCCGAAGGCCTCGGCCGAGCGGGCGGAACTCGCGGTGGTCGGCATCGGCACCACGATCCGGCACACCTACCCGTTCCAGATCGACATCGGCCTCCAGGACGTCGGCGGGCCGAGCGCCGGGCTGATGTTCTCGCTCGGCATCATCGACAAGCTCACCCCCGGCGGCGACCTCACCGGCGGCCGGTTCGTGGCGGGCACCGGCACCATCGACGACGACGGCAAGGTCGGCCCGATCGGCGGGATATCGATGAAGCTGATCGCCGCCCGGGACGCCGGCGCCGAGTACTTCTTCACCCCGTCCTCGAACTGCGCCGAGGCGACCAAGAACGTCCCGTCCGGACTGAACCTGATCAAGACGGACACGCTGGACGGCGCGCTGAAGTCGCTGGAGCAGATCCGCTCCGGGCAGACCTCCGCGCTGCCGTCCTGCGCCGTGAAGTAGTGCCGTGAACTAATGCCGCGGCGTAGTGCCGTGAACGTGGAGTGGTGCGGCCGGGGCGGCCGGGGGGCTACGAGAAGGTCGCCAGCAGCGCCGCGGTCAGGCCGGGCACCAGGTCCGGGCCGGTCAGCACCTCGCGGGCGACGTCCTTGGAGCGCAGCCGCAGCGCGATCTCCTTCTTGCCGTTGCGCAGCACGGCGGCGGTGATCCGCACCTCCTCGCGCTTGGGGTGGTTGGCCACCCACTCGGCGAGCTGGGCGTCGCTGGCGTTGCGCGGGCGGGTCTGCTCGGAGCCCGGCGGCAGCATCAGGCGCTCGACGACCAGGGCGCAGCCGACCACCGCGTCGGGCCAGGCGATGGTGCCGAGGAACTTGTCCAGCTCCATGCCGGCCGGCAGCTCGTCCTGCTCGACCGGGGTGAGGCCGGCCGTGTCGTCGTCGCCGAGGCCGAGCTGGGCGGCGATCTTCGGGTCGGCCTTGCGCAGGGCGGTGCTGTCCACCAGGGCGAACAGCCGGGCCGGGAGGTCCCAGCCGAGCGTGGCGGCGTACTCGTCGATCTCCAGCGCGGCCCGGGTGAGCGGGGTGGCGGCGGGGAGCTTGGAGACGTCGTCGGGGGAGCCGGGGGAGTTGAGTGCATTGGACGCGTCGGACATGCCTCAATCCTCACACGCCGGGCGGGGGCCCGGGCGCCGGGCGCCGCGAGTGGGCCGGGGAACGGCCGGGACGGGGAACGTCGTCGTAACCGTCTGCTAACGGTGGGAACTCGGCCAAAGCCTGGTTAAGTTTCCCTGAAGACCGACTGACTCCAGTGACTCCAGACGACACAGCTGAGGTGCCACCGTGGTATTCCAGATGCCGGAACGCTCAGGGCCGGGTTTCCGGCGCAGGGTAGGGCCGCCCTCCCGGCGGGCGCGGGTGGCCCTGCTGACCCTGGGCGTGCTCGCGGTGCTGTTCCTGCTGTTCGTCATGTTCGCCGGGTTCTGGACGGACTGGCTGTGGTTCAGGTCCGTCCGTTACTCCTCGGTGTTCACCACGCAGCTGTGGACGAAGATCGGCCTGTTCGCGGTGTTCGGCCTGCTGATGGCGGTGATCGTCGGCTTCAACGTCTGGCTGGCGCACCGGCTGCGGCCGCCGCTGTCGGCGATGTCGGTCGAGCAGCAGAGCCTGGACCGCTACCGCTCGGGCCTGGCGCCGTTCAAGCGCTGGGCGCTGATCGGCGTCTCGCTGGTGATCGGCCTGGTGGCGGGCGCCGCGGCGTCCGGCCAGTGGCGGACCTGGCTGATGTGGACGAACGCGACGCCCTTCGGCGAGAAGGACGCCCAGTTCGGCATGGACGTCTCGTTCTACGCCTTCGACCTGCCGTTCTACGAGTTCGTGCTGGGCTTCGCGTTCAGCGCGGTGATCGTCTCGCTGCTGACCTCGGCGCTGGTGCACTACCTGTACGGGGGGCTGCGGCTGCAGGGCCCGGGCCGTCGGGCGAGCGCGGGCGCGCAGGGGCACCTGGCGGTGCTGCTGGGCGTGTTCGTGCTGCTGAAGGCGGTGGCGTACTGGCTGGACCGGTACGCGCTGGCGGTGAAGACCGGCTCCTACAAGGGGGTCTCCGGCTGGACGGGCCTGCGCTACGTGGACGCCAACGCGTTCCTGCCGGCCAAGACGATCCTGTTCTTCGTGGCGATCATCTGCGCGCTGCTGTTCTTCCTGACGCCGGTGCGCCGCACCTGGGCGCCGGCCCTGATCGGGCTGGGGCTGATGGTGCTGTCGGCGGTGCTGATCGGCGGGCTGTACCCGGCGATCGTGCAGCAGTTCCAGGTCAAGCCGAACGAGCAGGCCAAGGAAACGCCGTACATCCAGAAGAACATCGACGCGACGCGGCAGGCGTACGGGATCGCGGACGCGCAGACCACCCAGTACAGCCCGCAGGGGTCGACGACGGCCGAGGCGCTCAAGCCGGACGCGCAGACCATCTCCGACATCCGGCTGCTGGACCCGAACGTCGTCTCGCCGACCTTCCAGTCGATCGAGCAGCAGCGCAACTACTACGCCTTCCCGAACACCCTGGACGTGGACCGCTACGGCTCCGGCACGGACAAGCAGGACACCGTGATCGGTCTGCGCGAGCTGGACCTCAACGGCGTGCAGCGCAACTGGATCAACGACCACTTCAAGTACACCCACGGCTACGGCGCGGTCGTCGCCAAGGGCAACCAGGTCAGCGACAAGGGCGAGCCGGTGTTCACCGAGTCCGGCCTGCCGGCCACCGGTGCGCTGGGCGACTACCAGCAGCGGATCTACTACGGCGAGAAGACGACGTCGTACTCGATCGTCGGCGGCTCGAACAAGGAGATCGACTACACCACCAAGACCGGCGAGAACAAGGAGTACACCTACACCGGCAACAGCGGTGTCTCGCTGGACAACCCGATCACCCGGGCCGCGTACGCGGTGCGCTTCGCCGAGCCGCAGATCCTGTACGCGGGGGCGATCACCGACGGCGCGAAGGTGATCTACAACCGGACGCCGAAGGAGCGGGTGGAGAAGGTCGCCCCGTGGCTGTCCATCGACGCCGACGCGTACCCGGTGGTGCAGGACGGCCGGGTGGTCTGGGTGCTGGACGGCTACACCACCTCGGACGGCTACCCGTTCTCGTCGAAGACGACGCTGGGCACCGCGACCAAGGACTCGCTGACCAACCAGCGCGGTGAGCTGCTGACCGTCGCCAACCAGGTCAACTACATCCGCAACTCGGTCAAGGCCACGGTGGACGCCTACACCGGCGAGGTGAAGCTCTACCAGTGGGACGAGCAGGACCCGGTGCTGAAGACCTGGATGAAGGCGTTCCCCGGCACCGTCGAGCCGAAGGCGGACATCCCGGGCACGCTGCTGCCGCACCTGCGCTACCCGCAGGACATGTTCAAGGTGCAGCGCGACCTGCTCGGCCAGTACCACGTGACCGACGCCAATTCCTTCTTCAACGGCAGCGACATCTGGCAGATCCCGGTCGACCCGACCAGCGACACCAAGCAGGTCCAGCCGCCGTACTACGTGACGGTGCGGATGCCGGACCCGCAGGTCACCTCGGCGAGCTTCTCGCTGACCACGACCTTCGTGCCCAACGGCCGCCCGAACCTGGCCGCGTTCATGGCCGTCAACGCCGATCCGGGGCCGGACTACGGGAAGATCCGCATCCTGAAGATCTCGGGGGACAACAGCGCCCCCGGCCCGGGCCTGGTGCAGTCGACGTTCAACTCCCGGCAGGAGGTGGCCTCGCAGATCTTCGCGCTGAAGAGCGGCGGTGACACCGAGCTGGAGTACGGCAACCTGCTGACCCTGCCGGTCGGCGGCGGGCTGCTCAACGTCGAGCCGGTGTACGTGCGCGGACGCGGTGCCAAGTACCCGACGCTGCAGAAGGTGCTGGCGGTGTACGGGAACGACAACGTGGCGTTCGAGAACACCCTGGAGGACGCGCTGAAGAAGGTGTTCGCCGGGGCGGCCCCGGGGACCACGCCGACCGCGCCGTCCACGCCGAACAACCCGGGGACGCCGACCACTCCGGGGACGGCGACGCCGGGCGGGACGATCTCGCCGGAGCTGCAGAAGGCGCTCGGGGACGCGGAGAAGGCGTACAACGACAGCCAGACCGCGTTCAAGAACGGCGACTGGGTGGCCTACGGCAACGCCCAGAAGGCGCTGGGCGACGCGCTGAAGGCGGCCGAGGCGGCCCGCGGCGGGAGCCCGGTGCAGGCCCCGACGCCGGGCGCGACGCCGGGCGCGACCCCGGGTGCGACGCCGACCGGATCGCCGTCCGGGCAGCCGTAGCCGTAGTCGTGGCCCGCTGAGCTGCGGCAACCGATTCCTGTTCCACCCCGCACCCGTGCTATGGTTCAACTACCGACGCGGGGTGGAGCAGCTCGGTAGCTCGCTGGGCTCATAACCCAGAGGTCGCAGGTTCAAATCCTGTCCCCGCTACTCAGTGGACAGAGGCCCGGAGGATTCTTCCTCCGGGCCTCTGGCGTTTTCCCCCCGAAGCGGTGGGAACCGCTCCGGTACCATCAACCGTCGCCAACGACGACGGCAAGGGGTTTGTGGGGTCCGAGTGTCGGGAAATCGACAAAGCGCCGAAGCAATTTCGTCGGCTTCGGGTCGGCCCCGCCCGAATTCGGCCGGGGCAGGTGTACGCGGGTTGCGGGTGGTGCGACGATGGGACACATGGGGGACGGTGCGCGGCTGCTGACCGGCCGTCGGTTCCGGCGCCTCCCCTGGGGGTCCCCCCGGCCGCGGGCCGGGGCACGATGCCGCGACACTCTGGGGGAGCGGGAGTCGGCATGAGGCTGATCGGCAAGAACGGGTCAGGCACCAAGTCCGCGGCGGCCACCGAGGCGGACACCGACGCCTGGGCGGAGAGCCCCGAGAGCCGCCCCGGAGCCCTGCCCGCCCAGCGCACCAGCGGCCTGTCCGAGCGCCCCCCGGTCGCCGGCTACGGCCCCGACAGCCTGGTCCACGTGTCCACCCGTCAGTTCGCCGACGCCGTCCGCCCGTACGGGCCCGACGGCGCCGCCGCCGACGGCCCGAACGCCGCCGCGCTCGACCCGGCCGGTCTGGACACCACCAGCTTCGAGACCGCGCTGGCCGCCCGCGAGAGCGCCGCGCTGGAGGCCCGCCACCGGCAGGCCGCCGACGACGGCGACCCGGACGCCGCCAGCCGGCTCGGCACCCTGCTGCTGCGCCGCGGCGACCTGGAGGACGCCGAGCCCTACCTGCGCGCCGCCGCGGCCGCCGGGACGCGCGCCGCCGCCAACAACCTCGGCGTGCTGCTGCACCAGCAGGGCCACCGGGCCGAGGCCGCCCAGTGGTGGCGCCATGCCGCGGTGGCCGGCAGCGCCCCCGCCGCGCACGCGCTCGGGCTCCAACTGCGCGACCAGGGCGAGGAGGAGGCCGCCGAGTACTGGCTGCACTTCGCCGCCGACCACGGCCACCCGCTCGGCGCCTACGCGCTGGGCGACCTGATGGAGCACCGGCGCGACGTGCGCGCCGAGCGCTGGTTCAAGGTCTCCGCCGACGCCGGGCACCGGGAGGCCGCCTACCGGCTGGCCCGGATGCGCGAGGCCGCCGGGGACAAGGAGACCGCCGAGGCCTGGTACCGCACCGCCGCCGCCCGCGGCCACGCCCGCGCCGCGCTGCGCCTGGGCGTGCTGCTGGAGGAGCGCGCCGCCACCGACCAGTCGCTGCTGGAGGAGGCCGCCCGCTGGTACCGGCAGTCCGCGCAGAACGGCGAGCCGCGCGCCGCCTGCGCGCTGGGCTTCCTGCTGCGCGACTCCGGGGACCTGGCCGCCGCCGCCGAGTGGTGGCGGGAGGCCGCCGAGGCCGGCGACGGCAACGCCGCCAACGCGCTGGGCGCCCTGCACGCCGGCCGCGGCGAGGCCAAGGAGGCCGAGCGCTGGTACCGCACCGCCCTGGACGCGGGCGACCAGAACGGCGCCTTCAACCTCGGCCTGCTCTGCGTCGCCACCGGCCGCGACCAGCAGGCCGAGCAGTGGTACCGCCGGGCCGCGTACGCCGGGCACCGGGAGGCCTGCAACGCGCTGGCCGTGGTGCTGTTGCAGCGCGGCGAGGAGACCGGTGCCGAGCCGTGGTTCTCCAAGGCGGCCGAGGCCGGCAGCGTGGACGGCGCGTTCAACCTGGGCGTGCTGCACGCCGGGCGCGGCGAGCAGCGGCAGGCCCAGGAGTGGTACGCGCGGGCCGCCGCCGAGGGCCACGGCGAGGCCGCGCTGCAACTGGCCGTCGCCCAGGAGCAGCGGGGCAACCTGGCCGGCGCGCTGGAGCGCTACCGGCAGGCGGCGTCCGGCGGGTCGGCGGAGGGCGCGTTCCGGCTGGCCTCGGTGCTGGACCGGCGCGGTGACGCGGACACCGAGGCCGAGCACTGGTACGCGCTGGCGGCCGATGCCGGGCACCGGCGGGCGCAGGTGCGGATGGGGGTGCGGGCGGCCGAGCGCGGCGCGCTGGAGATCGCCGAGAGCTGGTACCGGCGGGCGGCCGAGGCCGGCAGCCGCAGCGCCGCCTTCAACCTGGGGCTGCTGCTGGCCCGGCAGGACCGCGAGGCGCAGGCGATGCTCTGGTACACCAGGGCGGCCGACGCCGGGCACGGGCGGGCGGCGCTGCGCCTGGCGCTGCTGGCGCTGCGCCGGGGGGAGCCGGTGCAGGCCGAGAACTGGTGCCGCCGGGCGGCCGACTACGGGCCGGCCGAGGTGGCGGAGCGGGCCGGGCGCCTGCTGGGCGCGCTGCACGCGGAGCTGAGCGCGTAGGGCGGGTCCGGCGGTTCCCGCCGGGCGGGCGGGGCCGCGTTACGGCGTGCCCGTGCAGTCCGGGCACAGGCCGCGGTAGGTGACCTCGGCGGTGGTGACGGTGAAGCCGAAGCGTTCGTCGGCCGGGAGGGCGGCGAGCGGGTCGCCGTGCGGGTGGACGTCGCGGATGGCGCCGCAGCCGGAGCAGACCAGGTGCTGGTGGGCGCGGTGGGCGTTGGGGTCGTAGCGCTTGGCGCGCCCGTTGGTGGCGACCTCCAGGACCTCGCCGAGGCCGACCAGTTCGCCGAGGGTGTTGTAGACGGTCGCGCGGCTGATCTCGGGCAGGCGGGCGACGGCGCGGGCGTGCACCTCGTCCGCGGTGAGGTGGACGTGGTCGCCGTCGAGGACCTCGGCCACGACCCGGCGCTGTGAGGTCAGCCGCCAGCCGCGTCCGCGAAGTCGTTCCAGCAGGTCGCTCATGGGAACAGGGTAAGTCACGCTCTCAGATTGGTTCCAGTGTTGACTTGGACAAAGTCCAAGTTAGGATCGAGTCGTCACGACCGGATAACGCGGAGGCCCTCTTATGACGACCCAGGACGAGCTGCGCCCCACCCTCACCACGGAGGCGGGTGCCCCCGTCGCCGACAACCAGAACACCGAGACCGCGGGCCCCGGCGGCCCGGCGCTCATCCAGGACCAGCAGCTCTTCGAGAAGCTCGCGCACTTCAACCGCGAGCGGATCCCGGAGCGCGTGGTGCACGCCCGCGGCGCGGCGGCCTACGGCACCTTCACGGTGACCGCCGACCTGGCGCCCTACACCCGGGCCTCGTTCCTGTCCGAGGTCGGCAAGCAGACCGAGGTCTTCCTGCGGTTCTCCACCGTGGCCGGCAACCTCGGCTCGGCCGACGCGGTGCGCGACCCGCGCGGCTTCGCGCTGAAGTTCTACACCGAGGACGGCAACTACGACCTCGTCGGCAACAACACCCCGGTGTTCTTCATCAAGGACGCCGTGAAGTTCCCCGACTTCATCCACACCCAGAAGCGCGACCCGTACACCGGCTCCCAGGAGGCGGACAACGTCTGGGACTTCTGGGGCCTGTCGCCCGAGGCCACCCACCAGGTGACCTGGCTGTTCGGCGACCGCGGCATCCCGGCCAGCTACCGCCACCTCAACGGCTACGGCTCGCACACCTTCCAGTGGCAGAACGAGGCCGGCGAGCACTTCTGGGTCAAGTACCACTTCAAGACCGACCAGGGCATCAGGAACCTCACCCAGGACGAGGCCAACCGGCTGGCCGGCGAGGACCCGGACAGCCACCAGCGCGACCTGCGCGAGTCGATCGAGCGCGGTGAGTTCCCCAGCTGGACCGTGCAGGTCCAGATCATGCCGGCGGCCGACGCGGCGCAGTACCGCTTCAACCCCTTCGACCTCACCAAGGTCTGGCCGCACGCCGACTACCCGCCGGTCGAGATCGGGCGGCTGGAGCTCAACCGCAACCCCGACAACGTCTTCGCCGAGGTCGAGCAGTCGATCTTCTCCCCGTCGCACTTCGTGCCCGGCATCGGCCCGTCCCCCGACAAGATGCTGCAGGGCCGCCTGTTCGCGTACGCGGACGCCCACCGCTACCGCGTCGGCATCAACGCCGACCACCTGCCGGTGAACCGCCCGCACGCCACCGAGGCGCGCACCAACAGCCGCGACGGCCACCTGTACGACGGCCGCCACGGCCGCCAGAAGAACTACGAGCCGAACAGCTTCGGCGGCCCGGTGCAGACCGGCCGCCCGCTGTGGGCCGCCACCGCGGTCACCGGCGCCACCGGCAACCACGAGGCGCCCTCGCACGCCGAGGACGACGACTTCGTGCAGGCCGGCAACCTGTACCGGCTGTTCTCGGAGGACGAGAAGCAGCGGCTGATCGCCAACCTGGCCGGCTTCATCGCCAAGGTCTCCGCCGACCGCGAGGACATCGTCGAGCGGGCGGTCGACAACTTCCGCAAGGCCGACGCCGACTACGGGCCGGGGGGGGTGGGGGCGGTCGGGTCGGTGGGCTTGCTGTAGCGGGGAGGCCCCCCTTTGGGGGGGGGGCCGGGTCGACCAGAGGACTGGTCGACCGGGCCCGCACCATGTTCGGCCGCGCAAGAGAGCCCTCAGACGCTCAGGCGGCGCAGGGTCTCCTCGTGGAGGATGCCGTTGCTGGCGACGGCGTCGGCGCCGCCGGGGCCGGGCACGCCGTCCAGACCGGTGAAGCGGCCGCCGGCCTCCTCGACGATGACGCAGTTGGCGGCCATGTCCCAGAGCGACAGCTCGGGCTCGGCGGCGATGTCGACCGCGCCCTCGGCCACCATCATGTAGGACCAGAAGTCGCCGTAGGCGCGGGTGCGCCAGCAGGCGCGGGTGAGGTCCAGGAAGGGGTCGAGGCGGCCGCGCTCCTCCCAGCCGGAGAGCGAGGAGTAGGAGAAGGAGGCGTCCTCGATCCGGGAGACGCCGGAGACGTGGATCCGGGAGGCCTTGGTGAGGCTGCGTCCGGCGTAGGCGCCGAGGTCCTTGGCCGCCCACCAGCGGCGCTGCAGCGCGGGGGCGGAGACGATGCCGACCACCGGGCGCTCGACGCCGTCCGGGCCGTCCTCCAGCAGGGCGATCAGGGTGGCCCAGACCGGGACGCCGCGGATGTAGTTCTTGGTGCCGTCGATCGGGTCGATCACCCAGCGGCGCGGGCCGGAGCCCTGGAGGCCGAACTCCTCGCCGAGCACCGCGTCGCGCGGGCGGGCGCGCTGCAGCACGCTGCGGACGAGTTCCTCGGCGGCCTTGTCGGCGTCGCTCACGGGGGTGAGGTCGGGCTTGGTCTCGACCTTCAGGTCGAGGGCGCGGAAGCGCTCCAGGGTGACCGAGTCGGCCGAGTCGGCGAGGACGTGGGCGAGTCGGAGATCGTCGTGGTAATCGGCCATGTCCGAAACCCTAGCGATCCCGCCCGGATCGGGACAGCCGGGCTCGCGGACCGGGACGGGCCTGCCGGCGGCGAGCGGGCGAGCAGCAGGGGTGGGCCGGTGGCAGGGGTGGGCCGGTGACGGTCAGTGCGCCGAGCCGCTGAGCTGGAGGCCGATCACGCCGGCGATCACCAGGGAGATCGAGACCAGCTTCAGCACCGAGGTGGTCTCGTCCAGGAAGACCATGCCGTAGATGGCGGTGCCGGCCGCGCCGATGCCCGTCCACACCGCGTAGGCGGGGCCGACCGGCAGGCTCTTCAGGGACAGCGTGAGCAGGCCGAAGCTGCCCAGGGCGAACACGCAGAAGCTGATGGTGGGCCAGAGCTTGGTGAAGCCCTCGCTGAGCTTGAGGTTGATCGCGAAGCCGGTCTCCAGCAGGCCGGCCAGGACCACCAAGGCCCATGCCATCGCGTGCCCTCCCTGTCGATCGACGGGTCGGACCGCGCTGTGGCCCGACCTTCCTATGATCGCCAGGCCGGCGCGGTCCGACACCTCGAACGGTCGGGAAACCCATGGGACGGTAAAGCCGCCGCCCGGGTCAGTCGCCCTCGCGGGCCTCCTTGCTGGCCAGCAGCCGGCGCAGCGAGTAGAGCCGGGCGCCCTCGGCGTGGCCGTCGGCGACCCAGGCGTCCAGCGCGCAGTCCGGCTCGTCGTGGCTGCAGGCGCGCGGGCAGTCGGCGGTGCCGGGCTCCAGGTCGGGGAAGGCGTGGATGACCCGGGACGGGTCGATGTGCGAGAGGCCGAAGGAGCGGAAGCCCGGGGTGTCGATCACCCAGCCCGGGTCCAGCGCCTTCTTGGAGCCCGGCTTGGCGCCCGGCGGCGGGGGCAGCCGCAGCGCCAGCGCGGACACGGTGGTGTGCCGGCCGCGCCCGGTGACCGCGTTGACCCGGCCGGTCTGCCGCTGGTGGTCCGGGACGAGGGCATTGACCAGGGTGGTCTTGCCGACGCCGGAGTGGCCGATGAACACCGTGGAGAGGCCGCGCAGGTGCGCGCGGACGGCCTCGGCGCCGGCCGTCTCCAGTTCGTCCCGCCGGGTGACCACGTAGTCGATGCCGAGCGGCGCGTACGACTCCAGCAGCGGCCCGGCCGGGGCGAGGTCGGCCTTGGTGAGCACCAGCAGCGGCTCCATGCCCGCGTCGTAGGCGGCCACCAGGCAGCGGTCGATCAGCCGGGGCCGGGGCTCCGGGTCGGCCAGCGCGGTGACGATGGCCAGCTGCTGGGCGTTGGCGACGACGATCCGCTCGTACGGGTCGTCGTCGTCCGCGGTGCGCCGCAGCACCGAGCTGCGCTCCTCGACCCGGACGATCCGGGCGAGCGTGTCGTTGTCCCCGGAGAGGTCGCCGACGATGTTGACCACGTCGCCCACGACGACGCCCTTGCGGCCCAGCTCGCGGGCCTTCATGGCGACGATCTCGCGTTCCTGCTTGGTGCCCGGGTCGATCAGGCAGGTCAGCCGGCCGCGGTCGACGGTCAGTACCATCGCCTCGGCGGCGTCATCGTGTTTGGGCCGGATCCGGGTCCGCGGCCGGGATCCCCGGCGGGCGGGGCGGTTGCGGATGTCGTCCTCGTCGGCGTCCTTGCCGTAGCGGCGCATGTGCTCAGTCTCCGCTCAGGCGTCCGCCACCGCTTCGCCGAGCAGTTCCGCCCACATCTTCGGGAAGTCCGGCAGGGTCTTGGCGGTGGTGGCCACGTTCTCCACCTCGACGCCGGGCACGGCCAGGCCGACCACGGCGGCGGCGGTGGCCAGGCGGTGGTCCTCGTAGGTGTGGAAGACGCCGCCGTGCAGCGGGCGCGGGCGGATGCGCAGGCCGTCCTCGGTCTCGGTGACGTCGCCGCCGAGGTCGTTGATCTCCTTGGCGAGCGCGGCGAGCCGGTCGGTCTCGTGCAGCCGCAGGTGGGCGATGCCGTACAGGTGGGACTCGGAGTCGGCCAGTGCGGCGACGGCGGCGATCACCGGGGTGAGCTCGCCGACGTCGTGCAGGTCCGCCTCGATGCCGTGGATCCGGCCGGTGCCGGTGAACTGCAGGCCCTCGTCGGTGAACTCGCAGGCGCCGCCCATCCGGGTGTAGATCTCGCGCAGCTGGTCGCCGGGCTGGCTGGTGTGCTTGGGCCAGTCGCGGACCGTCACCCGGCCGCCGGTGACCAGGGCGGCGGCGAAGAACGGCGCGGCGTTGGAGAGGTCCGGCTCGACCACCAGGTCGCGGCCGATCAGGGCGCCGGGGGTGACCCGCCAGACGTCCTTCTCGCCGCCGTCCTCGGGGGCGTCGACCTGGACGCCGGCCAGGCGCAGCATCTCGACGGTCATCCGGATGTGCGGCAGCGACGGCACCGGGCCGCCGACGTGCCGGACCTCGACGCCCTGGTTGTAGCGGGCGCCGGAGAGCAGCAGGGCGGAGACGAACTGGGACGAGGAGGAGGCGTCCAGCTCGACCGGGCCGCCGTCGAGCGCGCCGGTGCCGTGCACGGTCAGCGGGAAGGCGCCGCGGCCGCCGTCGTCGATCCGGGCGCCGAGCGCGCGCAGGGCGTTGATCACGCCGTGCTGGGGGCGCTCGTAGCTGCGCGGGTCGCCGTCGAAGTGCACCGGGCCGTCGGCGAGGACGGCGAGCGGGGGCAGGAAGCGCATCACGGTGCCGGCGTTGCCGACGTCGATCGAGGCGGGGCCGCGCAGCGCGGGGGTCGGGATGACCCGCCAGGCCTCGCCGCCGCCGGTGCCGCCGGAGTCGTTGTTGACCTTCTCCTCGATGCCGACGCCCAAGGCACGCAGGCCGTCGGCCATCAGCTGGGAGTCGCGGCTGCGCAGCGGCCGGCGCACCCAGCCGGGCTCGTCGGCGAGCGCCGCCAGCACCAGGGCTCGGTTGGTGACCGACTTGGAGCCGGGGATGGTGACGGTGGCGTCAACGGGGGTGGTCGCGACGGGGGCGGGCCACAGGGTCTCGGTCATGGGGGCAAGTTTAGGGGCCGTACCGGAACGGCCCCTGCGCCAACCGCATGGCGGGACGGGGGAGGCCCGGTGCAGGGGTTGTGGCAGCCCGCCCGTGTCGCGGGGGCGGCTCGGCGCAGGGGCCGGAGCAGCAGGTTCGCGCCGAGGGCGGGGTTCAGTGCAGGGGCTGGAGCAGCCAGGTCGCGCTCAGGGCGAGGCAGGCGAGGGCGGTGAGCAGGAAGACGGTGATCCAGGCGAGGCCGGGGATGTGGGTGAGGCGGGCCAGCTGGTCGGCGTCGGAGTCGCGGGCCCAGCCGATGCGGCGCTGGTGCTGGAGTTCGAGGACCGGGCGGACGGCGCCGAACAGCAGGAACCAGCAGCCGAGGTAGGCGAAGCCGGCCTGGACCTCGGCGCTGCCGAACCAGGAGACCAGGAAGAAGGCGCCGCCGGCGACCAGCACGGTGAACAGGCCGAAGGCGTTGCGGATGCGCACCAGGAGGGCGAGCAGCAGGACGACGGCCAGCCAGAGCAGCAGGGTGATCCGGCCGGTGGAGAGCAGGGCGGCGCAGCCGAGGCCGAGCAGGGCGGGGGCGGTGTAGCCGGCGGCGGCGGTGAGGATCATGCCGGGGCCGGTGGGGCGGCCGTAGGAGAGGGTGAGGCCGGAGGTGTCGGAGTGCAGCCGGATGCCGGCGAGCCGGCGGCCGGTGACGAGGGCGATCAGGCCGTGGCCGCCTTCGTGGGCGATGGTCACGGCGTTGCGGGTGACGTGCCAGAGCGGGCGGGCGAGGACGGCGAGCAGGGCGGCGCCGGCGGTGGCCAGCACCAGCCAGCCGGGCGGCGCGGCCTGGGTGCCGGTGACCTGGCTCCACAGTTCGCCGAGGTTCTGGTCGGTGGGTTGTGCGCTCATCGTCTCGTCTCCGCCTCCGTCCGCTGCGTTGGGCCGTTCGGGGCAGCCTCCCATGCGGGGACGGGCGGGCGGGAGCGGACGGTTCTCCTGGCGGGATGAAGAAGTGGTGAGCGGGGCGGGCATGGCAAGCTGGCCCGCATGTGCGGTCGCTTCGCAGCCAGTGGCAAGCCCGAGGACATCGTCGAGCTGTTCGGCGTCGAGCAGTGGGATCCGGCGGAAACGCTGGCCCCCAACTGGAACGTCGCCCCGACCACCAGCGCCTTCGTGGTGCTGGAGCGGGTGCCGAAGGGCCGGACGCGGCCGGTGCGCCAGCTGAGGGTGCTGCGCTGGGGCCTGGTGCCGCAGTGGTCGCGGTCGGCCGAGACGGCGGTGAAGATGATCAACGCCCGTTCGGACACGGTGCACGAGAAGCCCTCGTACCGGCAGGCGTTCGCCTCGCGGCGGTGCATCCTGCCGGTGGACGGCTACTACGAGTGGCAGACGGTGCCGGGCGAGCGCGGCAAGGCGCGCAAGAAGCCGTTCTTCGTGTCCCGGGCGGACGGCACCCCGCTGGCGCTGGCCGGGCTGTACGAGTTCTGGCGCGACCGGACGGTGCCGGCCGACCATCCGGCGGCCTGGTTGGTGACCTTCACCATCGTCACCACCGACGCCGAGGAGTCGCTGGCGCCGATCCACGAGCGGATGCCGCTGTTCCTCGACCCGGCCTCCTACGGCGAGTGGCTGGACCCGGGGCTGGACGACCCGGACGAGCTGCGCCGGCTGCTGATACCGCCGCCGCCCGGTGCGCTGCTGGCCACTCCGGTCTCGCCGGCGGTCGGCAGCATCCGCAACAACGGCCCGGAGCTGAAGGAGCCGTGGGCCGAGGCGGAGTACGAGACCACCCTGTTCTGATGTCTGAATGTTTGAAGTTCGACGATTGAGTCCTGACAGCTGAGGGAGCCTGAGCCGGTTGGAGCGACCGACGATGACCACCGAACTCGTCCCCACCGAGGTGGGGGACGCCCGGATCAGCTACCACCGGGCCGGTGCGCCGAAGGCGCTGCTGGCGCTCGGTCACGGCGCGGGCGGCGGGATCGAGGCCCGGGACCTGGTGGCGCTGGCCGCGGCGCTGCCGGCGCGCGGGATCACCGTGGCGCTGGTGGAGCAGCCCTGGCGGGTGGCGGGCAAGCGGCTCGCCCCGGCGCCGCGCACGCTGGACCGCGGCTGGACCCCGGTCGCCGGGCGGCTGGCCGGTCAGGGGCTGCCGCTGGTGGTGGGCGGGCGCAGCGCCGGGGCGCGGGTGGCCTGCCGGACCGGGGCGGCGAGCGGGGCGGTGGGGGTGGTGGCGCTGGCGTTCCCGCTGCACCCGCCGGGCCGGCCGGAGAAGAGCCGGGCGCAGGAGCTGCTGGAGTCGGGGGCGGCGACGCTGGTGGTGCAGGGTACGGCGGATCCGTTCGGCGGGCCGCAGGAGTTCCCGGAGCTGCCGCCCGGGCACGAGCTGGTGGCGGTGCCGTACGGCGGGCACGGTTTCGACGTGCCCAAGCGGGCGCCGGTGGGGCAGGACGAGGTGCTGGAGGCGATCTGCCGGGCGGTCGGGGACTGGGTGCTGCGGGTCGTCTGAGGCGGCGGGGGCGGCCGTGAGCGGGGGGTTTCCGCTCGATCACCCGTACGAGCGATTTCGGGGCGGGCGCGGGAATGCGGGCGGGGTCGGGGTGGTTGGCACTCTCGTCAGTACGATTCCCGGTTGAGAGGCAGGGCAGATGGGTTCGATCGCGTGCCCCGAGCGGTCAGAGCAGCGCGAGGCCGCCGCGGCGTTCGGCCCCGCCTGGTCCGACTGGATTGTCGCGGGCGAGAAGCCCGTCAGCCCGATATCCTCCATTTCGGGGCGGCCCGCCGTGGGTCGTGCCCGCCATGCCGAGGAGGTGGGTCCGGTCGTCGGGACCGAGCACGAGGCCGAGCCGGGCCGGGGCCCGGAGGAGGGCCAGCCCACGGGCGAGGCGCTCACCGGTGAGGAGCTGGCCGAGGCGATCGGTGAGGACACCTTCCGGGTGTCGGCACAGGAGAGCGAGGAGGCCCGGCGGGAGCGCTTCGAGCGCGACGCCCTGGGCTACCTGGATCCGATGTACTCGGCGGCGCTGCGCATGACGCGCAACCCCGCGGACGCGGAGGACCTGCTCCAGGAGGCGTTCGCCAAGGCGTACGCGTCCTTCCACCAGTTCCGCGAGGGCACGAACCTCAAGGCCTGGCTGTACCGCATCCTCACCAACACGTTCATCAACTCGTACCGCAAGAAGCAGCGCGAGCCCCAGCGCACGGCGGCGGAGGAGATCGAGGACTGGCAGCTGGCCCGCGCCGAGTCGCACATGTCGACCGGTCTGCGCTCGGCCGAGACCCAGGCGCTCGACCACCTCCCCGACAGCGATGTGAAGGACGCGCTCCAGGCCATTCCGGAGGAATTCCGGATCGCCGTGTACCTCGCGGATGTAGAAGGCTTTGCGTACAAGGAGATCGCGGACATCATGGGTACTCCCATCGGCACGGTGATGTCCCGGCTGCACCGCGGCCGCCGTCAGCTGCGCGGCATGCTGGAGGATTACGCCCGTGAGCGCGGGCTCGTCCCGGCCGGCAGCGGGGCAGGGCAGGAAGCGAAGGGCTCGGGCTCATGAGCTGCGGCGATCCGCACGACACGGAGTGTGGCGAGGTCCTCGACCACCTCTACGAATTCCTCGACAACGAGATGGCCGAGGGCGACTGCGCCAAGCTGCGGGTGCACTTCGAGGAGTGCTCGCCCTGCCTGAAGCAGTACGGGCTGGAGCAGGCGATCAAGGCACTGATCAAGCGTTCCTGCGGCTGCGACGACACCCCGGCTGACCTGCGCAGCAAGGTGCTGGCCAGGATCGACTCGATCCGGGCGGGGCAGCGTTCGGGCGAGCAGGTGGTGGTCGCCGTCGACACCACGGTCGAGTTGCACGTCGAGACGGACCGGTCGGCGCCGGCCGCCGGCGAGGCCCCGGAGGAGCCGACGGTCCGGCCCGGTGCCACCGTCGAGGCGGGCGCCCCGGCGGAGTAGCCGGGCGGCCGTTCAACGGTCGGGCGGTCGTTCAACGGCCGGGCGGAGCAAGCGGACGGGCCCGCCGGCGAGGGCGGGCCGAGCGGTCCGGACACGGAGTCAGACGGCCCCGGGAGCGTGCGCTCCCGGGGCCGCTCCCGTTGTGCTTGCGTGCGCCCCTCACTCGTTCGAGTGAGTTGGCGGTGCGCCAGCAGCGTCGTCGCGCCATCATGCGTCCTTGCGCCCGGGTGGCGGCCTATCCTCCTGACGGACGCTCACCGCCGGTCCGCCCGGCGAGCTGAGGCAACGCGGGCCCGGACGTCGGGGAGGTCGAGATCGCTATCGACGGCGAAGACGCGGCCCTGCCGGAGGGGGCGATGCGCTACCTGGTGGCCGTCCCGGTGGCGGCGCTGTGCTGCCTGCTGCCGTTGCTGCCGACCGGCGTGCCACCCGGGCTCCCGCGCTGGCTCGGCGCCCCGGTGGACTGGCCCAAGGTCGGGCTGTTGGCCTTCCTGCACGGCTGCTGGGAGTCGCTGGCCCAGGGCCTGCCGACGCCCTGCCTGCGGCTGGTCCGCCGGCTGCTGCGCCGACCGACGCCGCCCGAGCGGGCGCTCTCCCGCCCCGGGGTCAACGCCTTCTTCCCGGTGCTGTTCGCCGGCGTGCTGATGCTGCCGCCGGCCGCCGCCGCGCTGGTCGCGGTGCCCGCCGCGGTGCTCGGCGGCCCGGCCGGGCGCGGCTGCCGGACCCGCCAGCTGTGGAACGGCTCCCAGCTCGCGCTGTGCGCCTTCGCCTCCGCGGCGGCCTTCCACCTGCTGCACGGGCCGCAACTGCTGCTCGGCTCCCGCTTCCCGGCCGCGCTGCTGCCCGGCTTCGCCGCCGTCGTCACGTTCTGCCTGGTCAACGGGGTGCTGGTGGGCGCGATGCTGATGCTCGCGGAGGACCGCCGGCCCGTCGTGCTGCTGCGCGGGGCCGTCGCGGTGTGCGGGCTGCCGGTGCTGGTGCACGCGGCCGGCGGCCTGATGGTGGCCGTGCTCTGGCAGGGCCCGTACGGGGCGTTCGCGGCGCTGCTGGCGCTGCTGCCGCTGTCGATCTCGGCCTGGGTGTTCGCCCAGGGCCAGCGCGAGCGGGACGCCCACCAGGCCACCGTGCAGTCGCTGGTGCAGGCCGTGGAGATCAAGGACTCGTACACCCGCGGGCACAGCGAACGGGTCGGCCGGGCCTCGGTGCTGATCGCCGGTCAGCTCGGCATGGAGGCCGAGCGGCTGCGCACCCTGCGCTTCGCGGGGATCCTGCACGACGTCGGCAAGCTGGGCGTGGCCACCGAGTTGCTGCGCAGAAACGGTCCCCTCAGCGAGGCGGAGCGGCGGGCCGTCGAGATCCACCCGGTGTACGGGTACGAGCTGGTGCGCGGGATCGCCTTCCTCGGCGAGGCGCACGCCGGGATCCTGCACCACCACGAACGGATGGACGGCCGGGGCTACCCGAGCGGGCTGGTCGGCGAGCAGATCCCCGAGTTCGCCCGGATCATCTCGGTCGCCGACGCCTTCGACTCGATGACCTCCACCCGCTCCTACCGGCGCGGCCGCCCGGTCGCCGAGGCCGTGGCGGAGCTGGAGCGCTGCTCGGGCAGCCAGTTCGACCCGGTGATGGTCCGGGCCCTGATCGACGCGCTGGCCGGGCACGACTGGCAGCCGGTGCTGCCGCCGCCCGGGGACGGCATCCGGGCCGTCCCCGACATTCCGCTCGGGGTGCCCGAGCCGGCGCGGGCGGCGCCGGGCCGGGTGCCCGCGCAGGGCGGGAGCGTCCCCACGGCCGGGCAGCCGTGACCGCGGCCGGCCGGGAGGCCCGCGTGGTGCACGCGGCGGCGGCCGCGCTGCTGGTGTTCGCGGTGGGCGCGGTCGCGGTGCGCGGGGTGGCCGGGGCGAGGGTCGCGCTGGCGTTCACGGCGCTGATCGCGCTCGGCGAGTGCGTCCGGATCACCCTTCCGGGCGACCGCGAGCAGGCGCCGATCGGTGCGGCCGGCGCGCTGGCGTACGCCCTGCTCGGGCCGCTGCGCGGGGTGCCCACCGCGCACGGGATGCTCCAGGTGGTCGCGGTGACCGGCGTCGGCCTGCTGCTGGCCTGGCTGCCCGGCCTCGCACTGCCCTGGCTCAGGGCGTGCCGCCCGGGCCGGGGCCGGCCGGGCCTGACCCAGCGGGCCCGCCCCGGCCGCCCGCACCGGCGCCCGCCCTGGGCCGACCCGGCCCGGCGGGACAGCGCCGCCCGTCGGCTGCTCGGGGTCGGCTTCGCCGCCGCCGTCTTCCAGCCGCTCTACAACGGCGGACTGGTCGACCGCTTCTCGCCCGAGGGCCCGGCGTACGGGGTGTTCCTGACCGCCGTCGCCGCGCTGGCCGCGCTCTGCGACGCGACCCTGGCGGCGCTGCTGCGCCGGTCGGCGGCCGGCCTGGAGGGCGGGCTGAGGTTCCCGGCGGCGCTGGAGGACGAACTGCGCTCGCTGTTCGGGATCGGCTCGGCGATCGTCGCCACCGGGATGCTGGTCAGCCTGGCGGCCGGCGAGGTCGGGCTGTGGGCGCTGCCGCTGTTCTGCACCCCGCTGCTGCTCGCCCAGGTGTCCTTCCGGCGGGCCGCGGCGGTGCGGGCCACCACCGGGCAGACCATCGCCAGCCTGGCCCGGGCCACCGAGGTGGCCGGCTACACCCCGCACGGGCACGCCCGCCGGGTCGCGGACACGGCGTGCGCGCTGGGGCGCGAGCTGGGGCTGGGCACCCGGGAACTCGCCCTGCTGGAGTACGCGGCGCTGATGCACGACGTGGGCCAGCTGTCGCTGGTCGAGCCGGTGCCGGACGGCGCGACCGCGCTGCTGCCCTGCGCCGAGCAGCAGCGGATCGCCCGGCTGGGCAGCGAGGTGATCCGCCGCACCGGGGTGCCCCGGCAGGTCGCCGAGCAGGTCGCCCGGCTGGCCGATCCGGTGCTCGGCACGGCCGGCGGGGACGGCGCGGTGCCGCTGGCGGCCCGGATCATCCGGGTGGCCAACGCCCACGACGACCTGCTGACGGCGGCCCGCGGCCGCGGGGTCGGCGAGGCGGTGGGCCGGCTGGAGGCGCTGGAGGTGCTGCGGCTGGGGCGCGGCCGGGTGTACGACGCCCGGGTGGTGGACGCGCTGGCCCGGGTGGGCGGCTAAGGCCTGTCCAGGCGGGCTTGGACGCGGGCTTGGATGCGGGCTTGAGTTCGGCGGCTGACCCGGGCCCCGGCGGGGCGCCGCGGGGCGGACCGGCGGAGCGCCGCGGACCGGCGGGCCTGCGCCGGGGTTGAGGCGGGGCGGCCGGGCGGGCAGGCTGGGTAGGGGCGGCCCCAACCTCGCCGGTGGGGAGCGCGGGCGGGGGCGGGCGTGGTTGGATGCGGTCGTAGCGTGGAACACCGACCCGGGGCACCGTGCCCCGGACCCCCGCGGAAGTGGATCCGGACGCGGCGGTACGGGACTTGAGCGGACGACGACGGCAGGGACGAACGTGAGGATCTTCCACCGGGCACGGCACCGGCCGTCCGCCACCTGGCGGCAGACGACCGACCGGGCCTTCACGCTGATCGGCGACGGCCGCTACGAGGACGCCGGCGCGCTGCTGGTGATGGCCGCCGACCTGGAGCCCTGGCTGTCCGACTCCTGGTTCAACCTCGCCCTGCTGCACAAGTTCCGCCGGGACTGGGAGCAGGCCCGCTCGGCCGGGCTGCGGGCCGTCGCCCTGCTGGACCGCGAGCACGGCGCCCCCGACTGGTGGAACCTCGGCATCACCGCGACCGCCTTGCAGGACTGGCCGCTGGCCCGCCGCGCCTGGCAGGCGTACGGGCTGAAGCTGCCCGGCGGCCCGGGCGGGCAGCCGGACGGCCCGGTCAGCCTGGACCTCGGCACCACCCCGGTGCGGCTCTCCCCGGACGGCGAGTCCGAGGTGGTGTGGGGCCGCCGGCTGGACCCGGCCCGGATCGAGGTGCTGTCCATCCCGCTGCCCTCCTCCGGCCGCCGCTGGGGCGAGGTGGTGCTGCACGACGGTGCCCCGCACGGCGAGCGGGTCACCGACGGGGTCGCCTATCCGGTGTTCGACGAGATCGAGCTGTGGGCGCCGTCCCCGGTGCCGACCTACGTGGTGCTGCTCCAGGCCGCCACGGCGGGGGACCGGGACGCGCTGGAGCGGGTCGTCGCGGACGCCGGCTACGCGGCGGAGGACTGGACGTCCTCGGTGCGGCTGCTCTGCCGGGCCTGCTCGGAGAGCCGGATGGCTACGGACGACGGGCACACCGCCCACCACGACCCGCACGACGACGGCGACGCCGCGCACCCCGGACACCTCAGCCACCTCAGCCAGGGCGGGGAGGCCGGCATGTCCTGGCTGGTGGAGCGCGAGTGCGGGATCGCCGCGCCCGCCCTGCTGGTCCGCTCGCTGCTGGACCGCTGGGCCGCGGCCTCGCCCGGCACGCGGGCGTACCGCGATCTGGAGGAAGTCTGTTGAGCGCGCCGCTTACCCTTGAGCGGTGTACCCGGCGAGAGCCGAATACCTGGACCATTCTCGGAAGCGGAAGCGGATAAGCAGCGATGGCGGAGCAGCACGACCACCAGCACGACCACGACCACGACCAGGAGTCGGCGGCCGACGAGGCCCCGCTGAAGGTGGTCGGCGAGCAGCCGGACCTCTCCAAGGGCACCGCGCGTCCGATCACCGTGGTGGGCAACCCGGTCCTGCACCGCGAGGTCAAGGACGTCACCGCGTTCGACGGTGAGCTGTCCGCGTTGATCGACGACATGTTCCAGTCGATGTACGCGGCCGAGGGCGTGGGCCTGGCGGCCAATCAGATCGGCGTGGACCTGAAGGTCTTCGTCTACGACTGCCCGGACGACGAGGGCGTGCGCCACATCGGCCACGTGATCAACCCGAAGCTGGAGGAGTACCCGGCGGACCGCCGGCGGGTGCTGGACGACAGCAACGAGGGCTGCCTGTCGGTGCCGGGCGCGTACGCCGAGCTGCCCCGCCCGGAGTACGCGGCGGTGACCGGTGTGGACAAGGACGGCCGGCCGATCCGGGTCGAGGGCACCGGCTTCTTCGCCCGCTGCCTGCAGCACGAGACCGACCACCTGTTCGGCACCCTCTACATCGACAAGCTGTCGAAGCGG
Source organism: Kitasatospora sp. NPDC058478 (assembly GCF_042720345.1). Lineage (NCBI taxonomy): Bacteria > Bacillati > Actinomycetota > Actinomycetes > Kitasatosporales > Streptomycetaceae > Kitasatospora > Kitasatospora sp. NPDC058478. Next base: position 29,356 of record NZ_JBHXML010000071.1, read on the forward strand.
GACCGCAAGGACGCGCTGAAGCAGATGGCCGAGGGCACCGCGCGGTACGCGACCGTGGCGAACGACTGACGAACCGTCAAGGGCCGGGGCGCGACGGGCGTCCCGGCCCTTTGCGTTTCCGCTCTTGGCGTTCCCGCTCTTGACGCCTCCAGCGCTACCTGGCCCAGGGCCTGACCGCCGGGTCGGTCAAGGGGTGATCGGTGGCGGGTGCGGCGGGGGGTTCGTCGGCGGGTTTGTATCCGCCGGGTATCAGGGAGCGCGCGGCCTGACGTCGATGTGGGTGAGGAGGCCGGGGCGTCCGATATCTGCCGTATCGTGCCCTTGTCCGCCGCTGCCCGTCACCCGCCGCCGTCCGCCGCCGTTTGTCGCTGTCCGAGCAGGAGCCGTCCGCCCGTGTCCTCGCCCACGCCGCCCCCGCACCCCGTCCGCGTGCTGCTGGTCGAGGACGACGAGCTGATGCGCCGCTCCTTCACCGTCGCGCTGGAACGCTACGGCTACGGGATGCGCGCCGCGGCGGACGGCCTCACGGCGCTGGAGCTGTTCCGGGACGAGCAGTTCGACCTGCTGATCCTGGACGTGATGCTGCCCGGCCTGGACGGGATCGGCCTGTGCCGCAAGGTCCGGGAGACCAGCCTGGTGCCCGTCCTGATGATGTCCGCGCGCGGCGACGGCCTCGACGTCGTCGCCGGCCTGGAGGCCGGGGCGGACGACTACGTGGTCAAGCCCGTGGACACGTACGTGCTGGTGGCGCGCATCCGCTCGCTGCTGCGGCGGGCGACGTACGCGCCACCCGTCCCGGCGCCCTCGCCCGGAGCCGCCGACGGGGACGTCCTGGTGTTCGGGGACCTCACCGTCGACACCGCCGGAATGGAGGTGTCCGTCGGCGGGGCGCCGGTGGCACTGACCCCGACCGAGCTGAAGCTGCTGCTGGAGTTCGCCGCCCACCCCGGCGTCGTGCTGGAGCGGCACACCCTGCTGCGCAACGTCTGGGAGTACGGCTGGGACGGCGACAGCCGGGTCGTGGACCTGTGCGTGCAGCGGCTGCGCCGCAAGCTCGGCCGGGAGCGGATCGAGACGGTCCGCGGCTTCGGCTACAAGCTCAGGCGCTGAGAGCGGTGCACACGACTCCCCGGCCCGCCCGCGCGCCCCTGCGCTGGAAGATCGCCGCGCTGGCCGCCGCCACCGCCTGCCTCGTCGCGGCGGCGGTCGGGGTGCTGGTGCACCTGTGGACCGCGCACGACATCCGCAGCCGGGCCGAGGCGCAGGCCTTCAACGCCGTCTACTCGGCCATGGACGTCTACCGGCGCACCGGATCGCTGGCGGACGGCGCCGAACTCGACCCCGTAGACCTGCCCGCCGCCCTGCGCCACCCGGCCGACGGCGAACGGCACACGGCCTACGACGGGCACGCCGAAGGGAACTCGGGCCCGAGCTACTGGGCCGCCCAGCGCACCGGCGGGCCCGGCAGCCCAGTCCTCGCCATCCAGGTCAACCTGGCACCGCAGCTCTCCGACCTGCCCCGGCTGGACGCGGCGATGGCGGTGGCCTCGCTGGTCGCGCTCGCGGCGGCCACGCCGGCCGCGGTCTACGGGGCCGGACTGCTCGCCCGCCGGCTGCGGCGGGTCGCCGAGACGGCGGGACGGATCTCCGCCGGGGACCTCGACGCCCGGACCGGGCCCACCAAGGGCGGCGACGAAGTCGCCGACATCGCGGCGACGGTGGATCTGATGGCCGACAGCCTCGGCCGACGACTGCGCTCCGAACGGCAGTTCACCGCGGACGTGGCGCACGAGCTGCGCACACCGGTCGGCGGACTGCTGGCCGCCGTCGACCTGCTGCCGGCCGGCGAGACCGAGGACCTGATCCGGGCGCGGGTGCGGGACCTGCGCGGGCTGGTCGAGGACCTGCTGGAGATCTCGCGGCTGGACGCCGGGGCGGAGGAGGTGGCGCGGGCCCGGGTGCCGCTCGCGGCCGTCGTCCGGGAGGCCGTGCTGCGCACCGGGTTCGAGGCCGAGATCGCCGTGGCGGCGGAGCGGACGGTGGAGACCGACCCGCGGCGGCTGGAACGGATCGTCGGCAACCTCGTCGTCAACGCGCACCGGCACGGGGCCGCCCCCGTCCTGGTCACCGTCCAGGACCGTACGGTCGTCGTGCGCGACCACGGCCCCGGCTTCCCGCCGGACCTGCTGCGCCAAGGCCCGCGCCGCTTCCACACCGGCGCCGCCGAGCGTGGCACGGGCCACGGGCTGGGGCTCACCATCGCGCTGGGGCAGGCCCGGCTGCTCGGGGCGGAGCTGCGCTTCGACAACGCGGAGGACGGCGGCGCGGTGGCGACGCTGCGGCTGCCGGGCTGACCGCGGCAGTTGCTACGGGACTGCTGCGAAGCGGCGCGGGGACTGATACACGGCGGCGCAGGGGCCTGATACGTGCCCCGGACACCCTTCGAAGTGCACCGACTCGCACCTTGACCCGCACCTCGACTCGCGCCTTCGGACAGGAGCCACCCGTGATCGCCAACCCCCTTGCCCTGCAAGCGACCCCCGGGGTCGCGGCCGCCGTCGTCGACCTGACGAAGACCTACGGCGGCGGCGACACCCGGGTCACCGCCCTGGACCGGGTCAGCGTGGCCTTCCGGGAGGGCGAGTTCACCGCGATCATGGGCCCGTCCGGCTGCGGCAAGTCCACCCTGATGCACTGCGCGGCCGGGCTCGACACCCCCACGTCGGGGTCGGTGCGGATCGGCACGACGGAGCTGGGCGGCCTGGGCGACCGGCAGCTCACCCGGCTGCGGCGGGACCGGGTCGGCTTCATCTTCCAGGCGTTCAACCTGCTGCCCACCCTGACCGCGCTGGAGAACATCACGCTCCCGCTGTCGCTGGCCGGGCGCACGCCGGACCGGCAGTGGCTGGACCGGGTGGTGTCGATGGTCGGGCTCTCCCAGCGCCTCGACCACCGGCCGGCCGAACTGTCCGGCGGGCAGCAGCAACGCGTCGCGGTCGCCCGGGCGCTGGTCGCGCGGCCCTCGATCGTGTTCGGCGACGAGCCGACCGGCAACCTCGACTCCCGGGCCGGGGGCGAGGTGCTCGGCTTCCTGCGCGGCTCCGTCAGGGAGTTGGGGCAGACAGTGGTCATGGTGACCCACGACCCGGTGGCCGCCGGGTACGCGGACCGGGTGGTGTTCCTGGCCGACGGGCGGCTGGTCGACGAGATGGCGCACCCGACGCCGGACCGGGTGCTGGACGTCATGAAGTCCTTCGCCGGCTGACCCCGCACCCGCCACTTCCGAAAGCTGATCATGCTGACCACAGCCCTGCGCAACGTCCTGGCGCACAAGGCCCGGCTGCTCATGACCGTCCTCGCGGTCTGCCTCGGCGTCGCCTTCGTCTCCGGCACCCTCGTCTTCGCGGACTCGACCGCCGCCGTCCAGCGGGCGGCCGCGTCCCGCACCTTCGCCGACGTCGCGGTCAGCGTCACCGCGAAGGAGCCCGCCGCCACTCCTGACCAGCCGGGCGTGTTGACCGACGCGCTGGCGCGCAGGCTCGCGGACGTGCCCGGCGTCGCGGCGGTACGGCCGTCGGTCGACGGGAGCGCCACCTTGAACGCGGCCGACGGCAGGCCGCTGCGGGTCAAGCGGGGCACGAACCTCGCGGCTGCCTACGTCCCGGGGCGCGACGGCAAGGACGCCCGCTACCCCGTGGTCGAGGGGCGGGCCCCCGCCGGTGCCGACGAGATCGCCGTCGACCGGGGCACCGCGGCGGCCGGCCGGTACCGGGTGGGCGACACGATCACGCTCGCCACGGACGGCCCGGCCCTCACCGCGCGCCTGGTCGGCACCGTCACCACCGGGGACACCCGGGTCACGGCCGGCGGCACGCTCACCCTGTTCGACCGGGCCACCGCACAGCGGCTGTTCGCAACTCCCGGGAACTACACCAGCCTTGAAGTCTCCGCCGGACCGGGCGCCGGCCAGTACGAGCTGGCGGCGCGGATCGCCGCCACCCTGCCGCCCGGCGCGGCCGAGGTCACCACCGGACAGGCGCAGGCGGACCAACAGGCCCTCTACGTCGGCACGTTGACCCGGGGCTACCAGAAGCTGCCGATGGTCTTCGCCGGGGTGTCGCTGTTCATCGGCTCGTTCCTCGTGGTCAACACCTTCACCATGCTCGTCGCCCGGCGCACCCGGGAGATTGCCCTGCTGCGGGCGGTGGGCGCGACACGGCGCCAGGTGGTGCGCTCACTGCTGGCCGAAGCGGCGCTGGTCGGCGTCGTCGCGTCGATGGCGGGGTTCGCCCTCGGGCTCGGCATCGCGACCGTGCTGCCCGGACTGCTGAGCGGTGACGGGAACCAGGTGCCGAAGGGCCCGCTCGTCATCGGGCCCCGGCCGGTGGCGGCGGCCCTGTTCGTCGGGGTCGGCGTGACGGTGTCGGCCGCCTGGCTGCCGTCGCGCAGGGCGGCGCGGATCGCGCCGATCGAGGCGCTGCGGGCGGCGGCCGCGCCGCCCGGCGGGCGCTCACGGCTGCGTCCGATCGCCGGGGTGGGGCTGCTCGTGCTCGGCGCCGGCCTGCTGGCCGCGCTCGCGCGTTCGGCCGAGGACGCCTCCGAGGAGAACCTGCGCAACGCGATGCTCGGCTGCGGGGTCCTGGTCGTCGCCCTGATCGTGCTGGCGCCGACTCTCGCCGTCCCGGTGATCCGGCTGACGGGCCGCCTCACCCGGCGGTTCGGCGTCGCCGGCCTCCTGGCCCGGCAGAACGCGCTGCGCGACCCCCGGCGCACGGCGGCGACCGCCGCCACGCTGCTGATCAGCACGGCACTGGTCAGCGGGCTCGCCACCATCGGCCACTCCACCGGGCAGGCCCTCGACCGGCAGACGGCGGACGGGCTCGCGGCCGACTACGTGATCAGCACCGGCGACACCATGACCGGCATCGACCCGGCCGCCGTCCAGCGGGTGGCCGGCGCCCCCGGGGTGCGCGGCGCGAGCGCGGTCGCCGACTCCACGGCGGTCATCGGCGGCAAGGTACGCGAGATCTCCGGCATCGACCCGGCCGACGTAGAGCCGGACGGCGTCGGCCAGGTGCTGAAGCTCGACTTCGTGAGCGGCTCCGCGCAGGACCTCGGGCCCGGCCGGATCGCCCTCTCCAGCAGCGTCGCCCGGGAGACCGGAGTCAGCACGGGAGGCCAGGTCAACGCCCGCCTCGGCCGGAGCGAGGAGTTCACGCGGTACACCGTCGTCGGCATCTACCAGGACAACCCCACCGCCCACGGCGCGGTCGGCGCCCGGGCCGACGTGCAGAAGCACAGCTTCAAGCCCGGCTCCGTCCAGCGGATCCTCGTCCGGGGCGACGGCGTATCGGGGGAGGGGCTGCGGGCGGCGGTCGGCAACAACCCGCTCCTGAAGGTGCAGGACCGGGCCGAACTGGTGCGCGAAGCGGCGGGGACGATGGGCGACCTGCTGACGCTGATGTACGGGCTCCTCGGCATCGGCGTTGTTATCTCCGCCCTCGGCATCGTCAACACCCTGGCCATGTCCGTCACCGAACGGACGCGCGAGATCGGCGTCCTGCGCGCCATCGGCATGGAGCGTGGGGGCATCCGTCGGATGATCCGCCTGGAAGCCGTGACGGTCGCGGCGTTCGGCACCCTGCTCGGCCTGGCCGGCGGCCTGTTCGGCGCCTGGGCCGTCGGCGCGCTGGCCGGCGGCGCGGTCAAGCAGTACACGCTGGCCGTGCCCTGGGGGACCCTGGCCCTCCTCTGCCTCGCCTCCCTCACCATCGGAGCCCTCGCCGCCACCCTCCCCGCCCGCCGGGCAGCCACCCTCAGCCCGTTGGAGGCGGTCGGGGCGGCGTGAGCGACCGTCAGTGCTGGGTCGGACACCGGCTGTCCTGCCAGACCTGATCGGGGCACACGATCATGCGGTGGCCGGACCGGCGGCTATCGGACAAGGTTGCTCACTGGGCCCCGAGACGGCGCAGGACTGCGGACGCGGGGGTGCCCGGGGCGGTGCCGGCCTGGATGGCGGCGTGGATGCGGTCACCTTCCGGATCGCGGTAGAGCTGGGCTCGCAGCCACCAGCGCCGCAGGACGCCGCCGATCGTCGAGTCGTCAGCCTCGCCCATCTCCCGGTAGAACTCCATCCGTTGCGCCGACGGGAGCGCGGTGGCGACTGCGTTCTGGGTCCGCGGGATCGGCTGCTGGTCGTCGTGGTGGCCGTGCAGGGACGCTGCGCTCACCGTTCCTCCGGAAGTCTCGTGCGGGCGGGACCGGTGCCAGTGTCCTCCCTAGCCGGCCCGGCCGGTACCGGGGGCGTCACGAGAGTCCTGAGCTGGCGTTCCTTCCCGGCGAAGATTGACCGGTCTCGCCGAACGTGTTCCGGGGCCCGCCAGAAACTCCGGCGGGCCCCGGAGGCGGGGCGGCAGCGTCAGCCCGAGACCGGTGGTCGAGCGGTGTGCCGGGTCGGGCAAGGGATGTCCGGCCAGATCCTGTGGGGGCACGCGATCACGTAGTGGCCCGACCAGCGGCTGTCGGACACCCAGCGGGACCACACCACGTCTGCGGCACCCTCCAATTGCTCGATCGCGCAGAGTCGCCGTGCCTCGGTGGGAAGCCACGGATCGCCGCCCGGTGTGTGCTCCTCGTACCGTGCCGCAAGCCAGTCGGCTGCGTCGGCCGCCGTCTCCCAGGTGCCCCGGATCTGGGCGGTGGGCCGCAGCAGCCACCAGCCGGTCATCATCGGCGGGAGTTCCGAGAGGCCGAACCGTGCGGCCTCGATCGGGCGACGCTCCGGCTCCTTCGCCAGCAGTCGGCCGTCACCGGCCCACTCGTAGCCGTGGAAGTGCAACTGTGCTTCTCCTCGGAGCCGTTGAAGCCCCGGCCGCCCGCACGGGACTGCGGGCGGCCGGGGCTGTTCGGGGGGCTCAGACGGACAGGCCGAACCGGGCCGGGTCGATCCCGGCGTTGGTCAACTCCTCGGCGGTGAACAGCAACGGCTCGCGGTCAGGACGCTTGCTGTCGCCCAGGGCGTAGACGCCCCGCTCGACCAGGCCGAGGGTCACGCACGACTCGCCGTCATCGCCCCCGCCCTGGTTTCCGCCGCACGCGCGGTTGAACTCGACCCGGGAGAGGTCGAGTTCGTACAGGTTGTGGTCAGTCATCGCCTGCACCTTCCGGTATCGCTTCGGGGCAGCACGCAACGGCCCCGCCCCGCCCAGGACTTGGGCGGAAGACTCAAGGGGAGGGCCGGTCCGTCAACGCCACAGGTTGATGCGGGTGGTGAGCTGGTCGGCCGGCACCTGGCGCGGTGGGGTGTCCGGTTCGAACAGCGGCCGGACCAGCGCCCGGCCGTCCTGGGCGCCCACGATTTCGACCAGGCACCCGGTTGTCAGGTCCTTCCGGACTGGGTTGTTGTCGATCCGCTCCATGAGTTCCGCGTGTGTACGGCGGCGTGTGGTGCCGGGCGGCTGTGCGGAACCGTCAGTGGGCATGGAGCGCTCCTGTGGCTCTCGAATCATTTCGGCGAGTCACCAAAATACCGGGGCGTTGGGGTTATTCCTGCATGCTTTCCTGTTCCCTAGAGAACTCTTCACGGCCCATTTCAGGTGGCCGCTCCGGATGCGTGTGCAGGAAGTCGGACTGGCCGACTTCCTGCGCCGCGAAGGTCCGCTGGGGTCATTCCTGCCGGGTGGCTCGGCTATTGGCAGAGACCCTGCGGTGTCTGCCGCTCAAGTTTCTTGGCGATGACCTTCGAGTGATCACCGGGGATGTGGGCCAGACTGGCGTTGACGTACTCCGGCGTCGAGAGCAGTCCGGTGATCATGGTCGGCAGGAAGTAGCGGAGTTCCGTCGAGGTCCGCTCAAGGGTTGCCAGCTCAACCTGCTTCTTTTCTGCGCCGTTTCGGCGGAGGGTTCTGGCGTCCTGCCACTCTGGGCCCGCGATCCGCGCTGAATCCGATCTGTTGTCCATTGCGGCTTCCTTTGGGTTCTTATTCTTGAAGGAACTCGTCTCGGATCCCTTCGGCCAGTGCGCGCATGTCGTCTCCGTGTAGTGCTACGGCATCGAATTCGGAGAATTTTGACAGATAGACGCCGACATCTCGTGGATCGTGAGTGGTGATCTCTGAATGGAACGTCTCCACGATGACCAGGCGATCGTCATACATGCTGAAGCATGTCATTGGAAAGTCCGGCATTCGTCTGGCGAGAGGAATGGTCCCGATGGTTACGTTGGGAAGCCGGGACAGTGACACCAGGCGATCGAGCTGCGTAGCCATGACAGCAGGAGGGCAGATCCGCCAACGTAGTACATGTTCACAGATGAGGAAGTGGAACTGCCGCTGGCGGTCGTACAACACGGCCTGGCGCTCCAGTCGAGCTGCGATCGTCTTCGTCTTCGCCTCATCTGGCAGCTCCGGGTGCAAGGCGAAGACGGCTGAGACGTATTCGGCGCTCTGAAGCAAGCCAGGAATCAGCTGTCCCTGGAAGAGCCGGAGAAGGCACGTTCGGGCTTCGATGGCGTGCTGATGCTTCCAGTGGCCCATCCGGCGGAGTTCCCGCCGGGCGACCTCTTCGGTGGCCGCGCCACGGGCTGCTTCCAGGAACTCGGCCTTGGCCTCATCCGATATGCCGAGCGCGGTCAGGATGAGGTCCACGTCCTGCACGCTCGGCAGGGTCTTGCCGTTTTCGATCTTCGAAAGCTTGGCTGGAGACATGGAAGCCCTACGGGCGACGGTCTCGGCTGTCTTGGCCGATGCTCCCGGCTCTCTGGGCGCAGGGTCAAGAACCCGATCTTTCCAGAGCGGGAAAGTGGTTGGGCCGCCCCCGCCCGGCGTGAACGATGGCTGGGGGCGGGGGAGTTCAGAGGTGAGGTCGGTACAGACAGAGGTGCCCCGCGCGGCGGTGAGCCGGGCGGGGCACCTCTGGTGTGTCTGAGTGCTTTAGAAGTCGTCGTCGAAGGCGACGGAGCCTTCGACGGCGACCTGGTACGCGGAGACGCGGCGCTCGAAGAAGTTGGTCAGCTCCTGGACGTTCTGGAGCTCCATGAAGCCGAACGGGTTGGTGGACCCGTAGCGGATCGGCAGGCCGAGGCGGGCGAGGCGCTGGTCGGCCACGGCCTCCAGGTACTGGCGCATGGAGTCGGTGTTCATGCCGGCGAGGCCGTCGCCGCACAGGTCCTGGGCGAACTGGAGCTCGGCCTCGACGGCCTCTTCCAGCATCTCCGTGACCTGCTTGGCCATCTCGTCGTCGAAGAGGTCGGGCTCCTCCTCGCGGACCGTGTCGACGACCGACATCGCGAAGTCCATGTGCATGGACTCGTCGCGGAACACCCAGTTGGTGCCGGTGGCCAGGCCGTGCAGCAGGCCGCGCGAGCGGAACCAGTACACGTACGCGAACGCGCCGTAGAAGAACAGGCCCTCGACGCACGCCGCGAAGCAGATCAGGTTCAGGAGGAACGCGCGGCGGTCCTCCTTGGTCTGCAGCGAGTCGATGTGGTCGACGGCGTTCATGTACTTGAAGCAGAACTGCGCCTTCTGGCGGATGGAGGGGATGTTCTCCACCGCGGCGAAGGCCGCGTTGCGGTCCTCGGGGTCGGGCAGGTAGGTGTCGAGCAGCGTCAGGTAGAACTGGACGTGCACGGCCTCCTCGAACAGCTGGCGCGACAGGTACAGCCGCGCCTCCGGGGAGTTGATGTGCTTGTAGAGGCTCAGCACCACGTTGTTGGAGACGATCGAGTCCCCGGTGGCGAAGAAGGCGACCAGGCGGCCGATGAGGTGGCGCTCGCCCTCGCTGAGCTTGGCCAGGTCGGCGACGTCGGAGTGCAGGTCCACCTCCTCGACGGTCCAGGTGTTCTTGATCGCGTCCCGGTACCGGTCGTAGAACGACGGGTAGCGCATCGGGCGCAGGGTCAGCTCGAAGCCGGGGTCGAGCAGCATCTTCTCGCGGTCGGGGGTGCTCACTGGCAGGCCTCGCAGGACTCGGGGTTCTCCAGGGAGCAGGCCAGCGCGGCCTCCTCCTCCGGGGTGAGGGTCGGGGTGTTCACCGGCACGGGCGCGGACGCGGGCGCGGCGGCGCGGGCGGCACCGGAGGCGGCCTGGGCGATCCGGGTCGCCGGGCGCGAGCGCAGGTAGTAGGTGGTCTTGAGACCGACCTTCCACGCGTAGGCGTACATCGAGCTGAGCTTGCCGATGGTCGGCGCCGCCATGAACAGGTTCAGCGACTGGCTCTGGTCGAGGTACGGCATGCGGGCCGCGGCCAGGTCGATCAGCGCGCGCTGGGGCAGCTCCCAGGCGGTGCGGTAGAGCGAGCGGACCTCGGCGGGCAGCCAGCCCAGTTCCTGGATGGAGCCGTTGGCCTCGCGCAGGGCGTCGCGGGTCTGCTGGTCCCAGACGCCGAGCTCCTTGAGCTCGCGCACCAGGTACGGGTTGACCTGGAGGAACTCGCCGGACAGCGTCTCGCGCTTGAACAGGTTGGAGACCTGCGGCTCGATGCACTCGTAGACGCCGGCGATGGACGCGATGGTCGCGGTCGGCGCGATGGCCAGCAGCAGCGAGTTGCGCAGGCCGGTCTCGGCGATGCGGGCGCGCAGCGCGGTCCAGCGGTCGGCCCACTGCGGGGCGGCCGTCGGGAAGTGGTCGATGTGCAGTTCGCCGCGGGCGGCGCGGGTCTCGCCGTAGGCCTCGTGGCGGCCCAGCTGCTCGGCCAGGTCGGCGGAGCGCTCGTACGCGGTGAGCATGATGCGCTCGGCGATGAGGGTGGAGAGCCGCGCGGCCTCGGCGGAGTCGAAGTCGATCCGCAGCTTGAAGAAGACGTCCTGGAGGCCCATCACGCCGAGGCCGACCGGGCGCCAGCGGGAGTTGGAGGTGCCGGCCTCGGTGGTCGGGTAGAAGTTGATGTCCACCACGCGGTCGAGGAACGTCACGGCGGTGCGGACGGTGGCGTCGAGGCGCTCCCAGTCCATGGCGCCGAGCAGGTCGTCGACGGAGGCCCCGGGGGCGACGTGGGCGCCGAGGTTGACCGAGCCGAGGTTGCAGACGGCGGTCTCGGAGTCGTCCGTGACCTCCAGGATCTCGGTGCACAGGTTCGAGGAGTGCACCGTGCGGCCGGGCAGCGCGGTCTGGTTGGCGGCGCGGTTGGAGGCGTCCTTGAAGGTCATCCAGCCGTTGCCGGTCTGCGCCAGGGTGCGCATCATCCGGGCGTACAGGGTCTGCGCGGGGATGGAGCGCACGGCCTTGCCGGCCAGCTCGGCCTTGCGGTAGGCCTCGTCGAAGTCGGAGCCCCACAGGTCGACGAGCTCGGGCACGTCGGCGGGGGAGAAGAGCGACCAGTCCTCGTTGGCGTTGACCCGGCGCATGAACTCGTCCGGGATCCAGTGCGCCAGGTTGAGGTTGTGGGTGCGCCGCGCCTCTTCGCCGGTGTTGTCGCGGAGCTCCAGGAACTCCTCGATGTCGGCGTGCCAGGTCTCCAGGTAGACGCAGGCCGCGCCCTTGCGGCGGCCGCCCTGGTTGACGGCGGCGACCGAGGAGTCGAGGGTGCGCAGGAACGGGACGATGCCGTTGGACTTGCCGTTGGTGCCGCGGATCAGGCTGCCGCGCGAGCGGATGCGCGAGTAGGACAGGCCGATGCCGCCGGCGTGCTTGGACAGCCGGGCGATCTGCGCGTAGCGGTTGTAGATCGAGTCCAGGTTGTCCAGCGGGGAGTCGAGCAGGTAGCAGCTCGACATCTGCGGGTGCCGGGTGCCGGAGTTGAACAGGGTCGGCGAGGAGGTCAGGTACTCCAGCCGGCTCATCAGGCCGTACAGCTCGGCGACCTCGCGCACGGACTGCTCGCTGTCGCCGACCGCCAGGCCGCAGGCGACGCGGAGCAGGAAGTGCTGCGGGGTCTCGATGACCTTGCGGGTGATCGGGTGGCGCAGCAGGTAGCGGGACTGCACGGTGCGCAGGCCGAAGTACTCGAAGCGGTCGTCGCCGTGTACGTCGATCAGCGCGTCCAGGGCGGCGGCGTGCTTGGCGACGAAGGCGGCGGTGGTGTCGCCGATCAGGCCCTCGTCGTGGCCGACGGCGATCGAGGCGGCGAAGGAGCGCGAGCCCTGGCTGTTCGCCTCGTCGACGATCTCCAGGGCGAGCAGCCGGGCGGCCAGCTTCGAGTACTGGGGGTCCTCGGCGATCATCGACGCGGCGGCGTCCACGGCCAGCCCGCGCAGCTCGGCGAAGTCCGAGCCGGCGTGGCGGCCGCGCAGCGCGGCGGCGGCGACATGGCCGGGGTCCACCTGGGGGAGATCGACGCTGCGGTCGGTGAGCAGCCGAAGGAGCGCGCCGCCGGGGTCGGAGACCGTCGGGTCGGTGGGGGCGGGGCCGGTGCCCTGGGCGGGCAGGGTGGCTGAGGCAGCGGTGGTCAAGGCGCTCTCTCCTGGCGGCGATCGGCGGCGGTGATCGGGGGGTACCGGGCCGTTCGGGGCAGGGGAGCACGGCACGTACGCAGGAAGCGTCGCGCGACAGTGGCGTCCCCGGCCCGCCCGCGAGGCCCGGAAGGTAGTTCTCGTGCTGGCGCGGCCTCTGCGGGAGGGCCCGTGCGCACACCGTCGGCAGGTACTCGGACTCGCGGTGCGGCTGCTGGAGCCGCCCGCTCACCGCTGCGGGGCAGTCCCGGATTCGCACCGGGTTCCCCTGCATCGACAGCAGGATTGAGCATACATCTTGTGGTGTCTCTCTGATGCGACCCCACATGTAGTACGGCGCGGTGTGTCGGCGCGATAACCGGGGGTGCTGGGAGGGGGCGGGCCGTGGCCTTGGGGCGCCTCGGATCCGGGCTCCCGGGGCCTTGGTTCCGGGCTCCGGCGTCCTGGTTTCGATACGGAACGGTCACCGGGCGGACCGGCTGGCGGGGGCATGCCCTACGATCTGGGCGCATGAGCGAGCGAAGCGCCGAGGGGCGCGTTTCGCGAAGCGATCATCGAGCGAAGCGAGGGGGCGCGTGAGCGACGGAACTGGCGCACCCGGGCAGGGTCCGCAGGGAACGCCTCCCACCGGGCCGGGGGACGCGCACGGTCAGCAGCCGCCGGTGGTGCCCGGTCCGGTGTTGCCGCCGAGCGGGGGCTTCGGGCCGCCGCCGGCCTCGTACGGGCCTCCGGTGCCGCCCGCGCAGCCGGTGGCGCAGCCCGGCCCGCCGGGGCAGCCTCCGCTGCCGCAGCCGGGCCAACCGGGGCAGCAGCTGCCGCCGCAGTGGCAGCCGAACCCCCAGCCGCATCCCCAGACGCATCCCCAAGGACACCCGCAGGCGCACCCGCAGCCGTACCCGCAGCCCCAGGCGCCGCAGCGCGCCGAGCCGAACTGGCAGGCGCTGGCGGACCGCAACGCGGCGGACGACAAGCGCCGCCGCCGGCTGCGGGCCCTCGGCGTGGCGGTCGCGGTCGTCCTGGTCGGCGGCCTGGTCGCGGGCGGTGCGGTGCTGCTGACGAAGGGCGACGGCGACAAGCCGACCGCCGGGCCGACCGCCTCGGCCTCCAACCGGCCGTCCTCCGCCGCACCGAGTGCCGCGCCGAATGCCGCCGGAACCCCGGGCGGGAACCCGTCCGGCACCCCGGGCGGCGCGCCGGACGACCCGTCGAAGCCGATCTGGGAGGCCGCCACCGACCCGGCGCCGCAGGACGCGGGGGCGCTGTTCTCCGCACTCCAGGTGACGGTCAACGGCGCCACCTGGAACCGGACCTTCGTCTCGCTGGACTCGCCCTGCTGGGACGGGAACTCGACGACCGGCGGGCTCGGCAAGGTCCTCGGTGACCAGGGCTGCCAGAAGGTGCTCCGGGCGACCTACGTCTCCGGCGACAGCGCGGTGACCGTCGGCGTCGCGGTCTTCGACCACAAGATCCAGGCCGAGACCTCGATGAAGAGCTACACCGGCCACCTCAAGGGCGCCGTCGCGCCGGGCGCGCCGGCCTTCTGCGCCACGCCGGGCTGCACCAACACGCACAACACCCTGGGCCGGTACGCCTACTTCACGGTCGAGGGCTCGGCGAAGGGCGGCAACACCGCCGACGCCGCCGCCACCGCGGCGGCCGCCGGCTTCGGCGAGCACGTGAAGGGCCAGCTGCTCCAGCGCGCCAAGGCCGCGTCCGCGCCGGGTGCGCCGGGGGCCGCCGCGGCCGGCTGATCCGCCGTGACACCCCGGCCCCGGCGGGTTCGCTCGCCGGGGCCGGGGGAGTGTGGCAGGCTCTCGGGGCAGTCATTCGCACGAGTGTTCCGGTTGTGTCCGCCTGGGCCGGTGCCGGCGAGCAACCGGAGGAGCGGTCCGTGGCCCTGCCCAGAGCCCTGCGCGGCAAGCCCGCCGTCCTGGCCGCGGCCGGGGTCGTGGTGGCCGCGGGCGCCGTGGCGCTGTTGCAGCGCGACGGCCGGGCCGACGGCGAACAGCCCGCCCGCGTCCCGGTGGCGGTCGGTTTCTCCGGCCGCACCCTGCCGCCGGAGGTCGGCCGGGACCTGCTCGCCCGGGACCCGCAGGCCTCGCCGAACGCCCGGGCCGTCCAGCAACTGCTCGCCGACCTGGAGGGGCAGGCCCGCACCGGGCAGAGCGGCGGGACGGTGATCGGCCAGCACGTCGAGGCGCACAACGAGCGCAACAACCCCGAGTACGGCGACTACCGCGGCACCAAGCAGGTCGGCTACTACTACAAGAAGGCCGCCGACCTCACCGGCAAGCTGCCCGGCTTCGTCGAGACCGACCTCGGCCCCGGCTACGGCCAGACCGGTTGGGGTGTCGGCGACCCGCGCTCCTACTCGGCCGGCCGGTGGCCCACCTGCCGGGCCGGCTGGCAGTACACCGACGACGCCGTCGACCTGCTCTCCGCCGTCTGGTCCGGCCACCCGCGCGCCGACGACGGCAGCTACGGCACGGCCGGTGTCCAGCACAACTGCGACGGCACCACCACCGAACTGCCCGACAACGGCGGGGGGCCGGCCGGGATCGTCGGCATGTCCTTCCACCAGCCCTACCCCGGTTCGGACGTCAAGTCCTTCGAGCAGGTGCTCTGTTCGAACTCCCCGGCCGCGAAGGACAAGGGCTGGTTCGGCCGCGTCGTCGACAGCGCGCACGACACCCCCGAGTACCGCGCGCTGATGACCGACCTGTCCTACCTGGCCGACCACCTGGAGTACCTGGCCGCCCACGACGTGCCGGTGCTGCTGCGCCCGTACCACGAGATGAACGTGCAGGACTGCGCCCGCAGGTTCTGGTGGTCGGGCCAGAAGCCGGCCGACTACCAGGCGCTGTGGCGGATCACCTACCGCTACCTGGTGGAGACCAGGGGCCTGCACAACCTGCTGTTCGTCTGGACGCCGGTGTCCTGGGACGGAGCCCCCGGCGCGGACCCGTGGGACTACTACCCGGGCTCCCAGTACGTCGACGTGGTCGGGGTGGACGACTACAGCGGCAGCCCCGCGCACCCGATCGGCACCGGCGAGGTGTGGACCAAGCGGTACTACGACGGGCTCGCCGCCTACGGCAAGCCGCGGATCCTGGCCGAGTCCTTCGCCGTCCCGGTCAACTCCCGCCAGCCGGACACGCTGCGGCGCACGCCCTGGACGATCTGGACGGTCTGGGGGCAGTCGCTCACCTCGGACAACCTGACGCCGGACCAGCCGCGCAACTCCGGCGCGGACGTCAACGCCACCTACCACAGCCCGCTGGCGCTCACCGGCGGCGCAGGCCCGTTCGGCGCGAACGTCGACTGGGGCGGCCTGCACGTCCGTTGAGCCGCCCCGCGCGTTCGTCGAGCCGCCCCGTGCGTCCGCCGAGCCGGTCGCCGCGAGGTGTGCTACACCACTGAATTCCGTTGAACGGCCGGAATACCGTGTCCGTTGTGCCGTGTGGCATCCTGTGGCGGCGAAGCCGAGGGGCTGACGCCGGGACGGGCCCGGCGGGGCGGGGGTGCGGGATGGGACAGGCGCGTGCGATGCGCGCGGCCGGCGGCATCGCCGTCGGCTGGGGCGTGGTGCTGCTCGGCTGGGCGGCGTACAACTGCTTCGGCCAGGTCGGGTTCGCGACCTACGTCAAAGGCATCTTCTACTACGGCGGCACCTCGGTGGACGCCGAGACCGGCAGCCTCAACTACGGCCTGATCTACCTGGTTTCGGGAATCCTGCTGCTGCGCGGGCGCACCTGGGCGCTCGGGGTGGCGGCCGGCGTCGCACTGGTCGAGGGGTACAACCGGGTGCGCAGCCTGACCGGCGCACTCCTGGACAAGCCGCAGCGGGAGTGGTTCACCAGCACCACCGAGGGCGGCCTCAAGCTCGCGACCTTCGCGCTCGGCGTGGTCGTCACCGCGGCGCTGATCCTGCTGCTGGCCCGGCTGAAGTGGCGGGAGCGGGGGGCGTCGGAAGCCGCCGCGGCGTCGGGCGGACAGCTGCACTGGTCGCTGCTGCAGACGATCCCGGCCGAGCCGGCCCCGGGCCCGCAGCCGTTCCAGCACCAGCCCGCCTGGCCGCAACAGCAGCAACAGCCGCTGCAGCCGCAGGCCGCCTGGCCACCGCAGCCGCCGTTCCAGCAGCAGCCGCAGCCCGCGTGGCCGCAGCAGCCCCCGGCGCCGCAGTCGCAGCCCGCGGCCTGGCCGCAGCCGGCGCCGGTCCAGCCGTCGCAGCCGGTGCCGTACGCGCAGCAGCCCACCCAGCCGGCCCCGCACCCGTCGACGCTCGCCCAGCAGCCGTGGCCCGCCGCGCCGCCGGTGACGCCCGGTCCGGTCGCCCCGGGCCCGGTCGCGCCCCCGGCCGACCGCCCGCCGACGGACCGCCCGCCGACGGACCGCCCGCCGCAGGCCTGAACCGCCGCAACCCCGGACCGCCGCAGCCCTGAACCGCCGCGGGCCTGGACCGCCGCGGGCCTGGACCGCCGCAACCCCGGACCGCCCACGAACGACCCGGCTCCCGCAGGGGATCGGCCCGCCAGCAGACGAGGAGCGACTTTCGCCATGCCATCGACAGCCCCCGCACGGACGGTGCTCACCACGTCCCGCGAGGCCGCCCGGCTCGCCGAGCGACAGATGTCGTGGAAGCCCCGGGTCCTCCCGTTCTACTTCTCCTTCACGGTCATCTTCGCCTTCTCGGTCTGGGCCTACGTGCCCAACCCCACCCCGCTCGGCTGGACGATCACCATTTTGTGGGGGATGCCGGTGTTCGGCGTCCTGATCGGCTTCCAGGGCGTGCTGATGGTCCGCCGCCGGCTGCGCCAGGTGAGCCGGATGACGCCGGCCGTGCCGGTCGAGGACGACTTCCTGATCGTGCTGGTGCCGACCATCGGCCGCCACGACACCTATCCGGCGCTGGAGCGCTCGGTGCTCTCGTACGTCGAGCACCTGCCGGCCTACTTCCCGTGGATGCGGGTGGACGTCCTCACCGAGGAGGGCTGCGCGGCCGCCGAGAAGATCGACGGGCTGGCCGCCCGCAATCCGCTGATCCGGGTGGTGACCGTGCCGAAGGCCTACGAGACGGCCAACGGCACCAAGTTCAAGGCCCGCGCCAACCACTACTCGCACGAGCTGCGGATCGAGGAGGGCGAGGCCGAGGACGACGTCTGGGTGCTGCACATGGACGACGACACCGGCGTCGGCCCGGACACCGCCGCCGCCGTCGCGCAGTTCGTCAACCGGCAGCGCCGGGCCGGGGACGACGCCAAGCACATGGCGCAGGGCATCCTGACGTACCCGCGGGAGAACGCCGTCTCCACCTTCACCTGGCTCGCCGACGCGATCCGCCCGGCCGACGACATCGCCCGCTTCCGCGCGATGACCGGCACCGGCACCCCGATCGCCGGCGTGCACGGCGAACTGCTCCTGATGCGCTCCTCGGTGGAGGCCACCATCGGCTGGGACTTCGGCCCGAAGACCATCGTCGAGGACGCCCAGATGGCGCTGAACTTCTGCCAGCGCTACCCGGGCCGCAGCGACTGGTTCAACGGGCGCTGCTACGGCGCCTCGCCGGCCGGGGTCAAGGACTTCCTCAAGCAGCGCGAGCGCTGGGCCTGGGGCCTGGTCGCGCTCTGCTTCAACAGGACGATCCCGTTGCGGTACCGGCTGTTCATCGGGATGGGCATGGTCAGCTGGGTGCTCGGCCCGCTCCAGCACGTCGGCCTGGTGCTGCTGGTCGCCTGGTTCACCGGCACCTGGAACACCTCCCCGGTCACCCAGTCCGTGGTGCTGGTCTGGTCGATCAACTTCGCCTACGTCATCTGGACGTACTGGGAGGGCCTGCGCCTGAACGTCGTCGCCTCGGCGAACCACCGGCGCAAGTGGTGGGAGCCGATCGTCGTGGTGGCGGCCATCCCGCTGTTCTCGTTCCTGGAGGGCTGGGGCGGCCTGCGCGGGCTGATCAAGTTCCTCAAGGGCGAGGAGAACAAGTTCGTCGTCATCGCCAAGCCGGCCTGATCGGAGGTCACCGCTGTGAAGCGCCCCGTCATCTTCATCCTGCCGACCGTGGTGGTCGCCATCACCGTCGGCGTCCCGGTGGTCTGGGGGGACCACCCGCTCAAGTTCGTCCACCAGCGCCCGACCGCCGTGCACTGGGCCGGCTCCGCGACCGAGCAGGGCCGGGTCTGGGGCTTCGGCAAGGACGCGCCGCCGGCCGAGGACACCGGCCCCAAGGTGGCCCGCCCGTGGGCCGAGGGCAGCCCCGAGTGGGGCGTGCAGGTGTACTGGCTGGACGATCCGGCGGACCCGGACAACTTCGTCCAGGGCAAGGTCGACCGCATCGTCAAGTACGTGGTCGGGCTGAACGCCAACTCCCTGTCGGTGACCTTCCCGTACTACACGACGGGCACCAGGTCGAACGCCGTCGCCGCCCGGCCGACCACCCCCACCCCGGAGCGGCTGGCCCTGCTGCTGGACGCCGCCCACCGGGCGGGCCTGCGCACCACCATCCGTCCGATCATGGACGAGGACGTCTTCGACTACCTCAACACCCTCAAGTGGCGCGGCAACATCGCGCCGACCGACCGGGACGCCTGGTTCGCCAGCTACGCCGCCTTCCTGACGCCCTACCTGAAGACCGCCCAGGAGCACTCCGCGGCCGAGGTCACCATCGGCACCGAGTTCAACTCGCTGGAGGGCGACCCGCGGTGGCCCGGTCTCATCGACCAGGCGCGGAAGACCTTCCACGGCGAGCTGGTGTACGACGCGAACTTCGACAACTGGTCCAAGGGCCCGATAGCGGTCCCGGCGGACGGCACGGGCGTGGACGCCTACCCGCCGGCCAAGTCGTCCGGTGACGACGCCCCGGTCGCCGACCTGAAGGCCAGCTGGAACGCCTGGCTCGACAAGCGCGGCAGCGGGCCGCAGCCGACCACCAAGCTCACCGAGGTGGGCATCCCCGCGCAGAAGGGCGCCTACAAGACACCCGGCGAGTACTACAAGAAGACCGAGCTGAACGAGGCCGTCCAGGCGACCTGGTTCACCGCGGTCTGCCAGGTGGCGCAGGAGCGCAAGCTGCGCGGGCTGTACTTCTGGTCGCTGTACTTCGGCATCGACCCGAACCTGCCGACCAACAAGGACACCCCGCGGATGGACTACGCCGGGCGCCCGGCCTCCGAGCAGGCGATCCGCGACTGCTTCGCGCAGACCTACGAACTGCCGCCGTCCTAGGCTCCGGCTAGGGCGTGGCCCGGCTGGGCTTGGCCGAACTCGGTTGGCCCGTCGGCTTGGTGGCCGCCGGCGTAGGGGTCGGTGCGGATGTGGGCATCGGTGTCGAGGTCGGCGTCGGGGCGGCCGTGGGCGGCCCCGACGGCGGCCCGGTCAGTCCGTCCGCGATCTGCTGCTCCAGCCACGGCGTCACGAACCGCATGCCGGCCGGAGTGAGGTGCACCCCGTCGTTGGCGGGGGTGACCCAGTGGCCGTCGCGGTCCTTCCACGCGCAGGTCTCGTACGGGCAGAAGAAGGTGTTGAGGTCGACCAGCCGGACGGCGCCGGCGGTGGCCTTCACGTAGGCGGCGACCTGCTGGTCGTAGCAGGTGCCCCAGCCCTTGTTGATGGCGCCGTTCTCGACCCGTTCGTTCATCAGCAGCACCCGGGCGCCGGGCGCGCGGCGACGGACCTGGTCCACGGCCTGGGTGAGCTGGGCGGTGTAGCGGCTCCTGTAGTCCTCCTCGCAGGGGCTGAGCCAGCTGCCGTCGAGGTACTGCTCGGCGGCGTCCCAGCCGAGGTGGATCACGACGGCCTGCGGGGCGGAGCCGGCGAGCTGCCGGTCCCACGCGGCGGCCCGGTCGCGGCACTCCCGGCTGGTGTCGAACTCCTCGCCGGAGGTGGTGCGGACCTTGTCCGGGTCGAACACGCCGCAGCCGCTGATCCCGCCGTCGACCACCCGGTAGCGGTCGCCGTGCCGGTAGAGGCCGGTGGCGAGGTCCTGGGCGAAGGAGTCGCCGAGGACGAGGACCGAGGGCTTGCCGCTCGGCCCGGACCGCATGTCGTACTGGACCCAGGCGGGCAGGTACCAGGCGCCGGTGGTGGCCACCGCCGTGGCGACGGCCAGCAGCGGGACGGCCGGGAAGGCCCGCCAGCGCAGCACCCGCAGCTTCTCGGTGCCGGTGTGCATCAGCCAGGCCAGCACCCAGGAGAGCGGTGCGCCGATGGCGAGCAGCAGTTGCGGCGAGATGTCGTCGACGTAGTGCTGGAGCAGCCAGTACACCGGCAGGTGGAGCAGGTAGAGGCTGTAGGAGATGGTGCCGGTGAGCCGCAGCGGGGGCAGTGACAGCAGCCGGACCAGCGGGCCCCGGTCGTGGCAGAGCGAGGCGGCCAGGACGGCGGCCAGCGTCGCGACCACGGCCAGCCCGCCCTGGTAGAGCAATGGTTCGTGGTAGCCGCTGACGGACAGGCTGGCCCAGACCAGGCCGCCGAGGGCCGCGGTCCCGAGCAGGGCGGGTGCCAGGGTGCCGGCCGCCGCGGAGCGGTCGAGCAGGCGCCGCCGGGAGCGGGTGGCGCCGTCGTCGTCGGGGGCCGCCGCGCGGACCTGGCGGCGCAGCCGCAGGTAGACCGCGAAGGCGGCGGTGGCGCCGGCCGCGAAGCCGACCGCGCGGGTCTCGGTGCCGAGGTAGAGGCGGTCGCTGTTGTCGCCGTTCCACATCAGCGGGGCGACGAGCGCGGCGGCGACGAACAGCCCGGCGGTGACGACGCCGGTCGCGCGCAGCGAGCGGCGGCAGAGGCCGAAGACCGCGAGCAGCAGCAGCGGCCAGAGCGCGTAGAACTGCTCGGTGATGCTGAGCGACCACATGGCCGCGAGCGGGTCGATGGAGGCGAAGTGCTGCCAGTAGGCGTCGCCGCGGGCCAGTTGGGCCCAGTTGGCGACCTGGCCGAGCGCGGCGAGCGCCTGCGGGCGGAGGTCCTTGACGTCCCGCAGCGGGCTGACCAGTGCGGACAGCGCGACGACGAGGAGGACGGTGGCGAGCAGCCCGGGCAGCAGCCGCTTGGCCCGGCGGCGGTAGAAGACGCCGAGCCGGATGCCGTCGGTGCGGTCCAGTTCACGGATCAGCACCAGGGTCACCAGGAAGCCGGAGAGGACGAAGAAGACGTCCACGCCGAACAGGCCGTTCTGGAACCAGTTGGTGTGGTAGAGCAGGACGGAGGCGATGGCGAGGCCGCGCAGCCCGTCGACCGCCGGGAAGCGGACGGAGGGTGGCAGCGGCCCGCGCGGCCGGGGCGTCGGTGCAGGGATCGCGTAGCGGCTGGTGGCCGGGGGCTCGATGCCCCGGGACGTGCGCATGTCCTGGAGCGTGGGGCCGCTCGCGGGCGTGCCGAGGCCGGGCCCGTCGTCCATGTGGTGCGTCCCCCCGGGATCGGTCGGCTGCCGCGACGTGGCATCAGACGTGATCTGTGGTTTATATCAAAAGACGTCCGTTGATCGTCTGTCGGTCACCGGGGAGGGGTAGGGCCGACGACGCCCCGGCCTGGCTCAGAACGCCAGGCTGTAGACCATCAGGTCCATGCCCGGGTACGGGGACCAGTCGCGCTCGGGGGTGCGGCGGAAGCCGGTGCGCTCGTAGACGCGGTGGGCGGCGGTCATCTGCGGGCGGGTGGAGAACGCCATGCCGTCCAGGCCGAGTGCGCGGCTGCGGGCGATGGTGGCGCGGACCAGGGCCTCGCCGACGCCCCGGCCGCGGGCGGCCGCGGCGGTGGCGAGCATCCGGATCTCGCCCTCGCGGGGGCCGGCGATGTCGGCCCACTCGGTGCCGCCGACGGCGTAGGTCACGCAGCCGAGGACCCGTCCTTCGGCCTGGTCGACCGCGACCAGGAGCTCGGCCTCCCGGGCCCGGCGGGCGGCGTCGCGCAGGAGCTCGACGTAGCTGCTCTCGGGCGAGGTGTGGCCGTCGCCGACGAAGGCCTCGACGGTGATGCGGCCGGCGTCGTCGAGGTCCTCCGGAAGGGCCTGGCGGATGAGGATGTCCATCCCGTCAGTGTGCCGGAGCCGTCCGGGGTGATGATCTCCGGGGTGGCCCGGACCGGGAGGGTGGCCGGGTCGGCGGAGGGGCGCAGCGAGGCGGCGGGCATGGTGCCGTACAGCCGGTCCAGGCGTTCCGGGCCGGCCGGGTAGCCGCCCGGGCGGTGCCAGTTGTCGCGGCCGGCGGCGGCGCCGCGGGCGACCTCCCGGCCGATCAGGGTGCCGAGCAGGCCGAAGCCTCCGACGGCCCCGACCAGGGCGATTGCGCTTGCGAGAGTGCCGGTGTCCATGGCTCCACTCTGGTCGGGCGGGGCGGCGGCCACGAGTGGCAGGAATGACTGATCTCATCGAAAAACTGCCACCCGGGCCTGCCCCGGCCTTCCGTCGCCGGTGCTGGCCGGGGCATCCTGGGCGGCATGCTGAAGAACGTGGTCGCGGTGGTGCTGGAGGAGATCCACCCCTTCGAGCTCGGTGTCGCCTGCGAGGTCTTCGGCCTCGACCGCACGGCCGACGGCCTGCCCGGGTACGACTTCGCGATCGCCGGCGCCCGCCCCGGACCGCACACGACGCACTCCGGGTTCGCGGTGGACGTCCCGCACGGCCCCGAGCGGCTGGCCGGGGCCGACCTGGTGGTGGTCACCGCGACGACGATCCGCCCGGAGTACCCGGAGCCGCTGCTGGCGGGGCTGCGCTCGGTGGTGGCGGACGGCGGCAGGGTGCTGTCCATCTGCAGCGGCGCCTTCGTGCTCGGCGCCGCCGGGCTGCTGGACGACCGCCGCTCCACCACCCACTGGCGGCACAGCGAGGACCTGGCCCGGCGCTTCCCGCGGACCGCCGTCGAGCCGGACGTGCTGTACGTGGACGACGACCCGGTGATCACCTCGGCCGGGACGGCCGCCGGCATCGACGCCTGCCTGCACCTGGTGCGCAAGGCGCAGGGCGCCGAGGTGGCCCGGGGGATCGCCCGCCGGATGGTGGTGGCGCCGCACCGGGAGGGCGGGCAGGCCCAGTTCGTGAGCCGCCCGCTGCCCGGCGGCGACGGCGACTCGCTGGCGCCGCTGCTCGACTGGATGCGCCACCACCTGGACCGGGACTGCACCGTCGAGCAGTTGGCCGCCAGGGTCCACATGTCCCCGCGCACCTTCGCCCGCCGCTTCCAGCAGGAGACCGGCACCACGCCGCACCGCTGGCTGACCGGGCAGCGGGTGCTGCTCGCCCAGCGGCTGCTGGAGTCCACCGCCGAACCGGTGGACGCGATCGCCGCCCGCTGCGGCTTCGGCAACGCGGCCGCGCTGCGGCACCACTTCGGGCGCCGGCTGGGGACCACGCCGCTGGCCTACCGGCGCTGCTTCGCCGGCCCGGACGACGAGGCGTGACCGGACGAGCAGGCGTGACCGGGCGACGAGGCGTGACCGGACGAGGAGGCGTGACCGGACGAGGAGGCGTGACCGGCGGTCAGTTCTCCAGGGCGAGGTGGTCGACGCTGTTCCAGCGGTCCGGGTGCAGCCGCCCGTCCTGGGCGCGCCACAGGCTGGTGGAACAGTTGCGCACGGGCGCGAGCGCGGTGAGCCGTTCCTCGGTGAGCCGCTCCAGCACGTAGCGCAGCATCAGCACCGTGCAGTCGTGCGCGACCAGCAGGACGGGCCGCCCGGCCTCCTCCTCGCAGAGGTCCCGCAGCAGGCTGCGCACCCGCAGCGCGACGTCGGCCCAGGACTCGCCGCCGGGCGGCCGGTAGTACAGCTCGCCCATCTTGCGCCGCCGGGCGGACTCCTCCGGGTGCTTGGCCTCGATCGCGGCCCGGGTCAGCATCTCCAGGACGCCCAGCTCGCGGTCGCGCAGCCGCTCGTCGTGGCGCACGGCGAGGGTGACCGGGACGGCGCCGAGCCCGGCGGCCTGGGCGAGCGCGATCCGGGCGGTCTCGGTGGTGCGTACGTAGGGCGAGCACCAGACGCTGCGCGGGCGGTCGGCGCTGGGCAGGGCGGCCCACCAGCGGCCGAGTGCCTGGGCCTGCTGCTGGCCGTGCAGCGACAGCGGGATGTCGGCGTCCCGGCAGCTGATCGGGACGCTGAGCGCGCCGGCGGCCTCGGCCAGCTGGAACTCGACGTTGGCGGTGGACTCGCCGTGCCGGGTGGCGATCAGCACGGACGGCAGCCGGGTGGCCGACGCCGGGCGGTGGGTGGTGAGGTGGTGCGGGCTCTGGGTGGACTGGTGCTGGCCGTTGAGGGTGGTGCCGAGTTCTGCCATGGCCGCGTGCTCCCCGTGGGTCGATCAGTTGCCGGCCGGTCGCCGGTCCGGTCTGGTGGTGCCCTGCGAAGGCGGCTGTTCATACATATGATCGCGCCGCCTTCTCCAGTGTTCACGGAGAGGGCGGCGCGATCACAGGGCGCGTGCGGCGCGAATCAGTGCGCCGCTACGGGCTCCGGCGCGTTCTTCGGCTCCTCGTCGCCGGCCTCGGCGCTGTAGTCGGCGGGCCTGGTCTCGTCCGGGCCCTCGGGCGCCTTGACGGCGCGCAGCACCAGGGTGAGCGCCACCGCGACGATCAGGTTGAGCGCGAAGGCGGTCAGGCCGATGTAGCCGATCTCGCCGATGCCGGGGATCGCGGCCGCGTTGCCGCCGAAGTGCTTGGTGGCGGGGCTCGCGATGCCGTAGGCCTTCCAGGTGCCGTAGGCCATGCCGGCCGCCCAGCCGGCGAACAGCGCCCAGTGGTGGAACCAGCGGGTGAACAGGCCGCCGACGATCGCCACGAAGGTCTGCAGGATCCACAGGCCGCCGAGCAGCTGGAGGTTGATCGCGGCCTGCTTGTCCATGCCGAGCACGAAGACCAGCGCACCGACCTTCACCAGCAGCGAGACCAGCTTGGCGATCCGGGTCTCGTCCGCCGGGGTGGCGGCGGGCTTCAGCCACTCCTTGTAGACGTTGCGGGTGAACAGGTTGGCCGCCGCGATCGACATGATGGCGGCCGGCACCAGCGCGCCGATCCCGATCGCCGCGAAGGCCACGCCGGTGAACCAGTCCGGGAACATGTCGGCGAACAGCTGCGGTACGGACAGCTGGGCGTTGAACTTCTTGTCGCCCTTGCCGACGCCCGCCGCGATGGCCATGAAGCCGAGCAGCGCCAGCAGGCCCAGCATCAGCGAGTACGCGGGCATGATCGCCATGTTGCGGCGCACCGTGCCGCGGGACTTGGAGGCCAGCACGCCGGTCACCGAGTGCGGGTACATGAACAGCGCCATCGCCGAGCCCAGCGCCAGCGTCGCGTACGTCCACTGCTTGTCGCCCGGGAGGGTCAGCGAGCCGGGGGACTTGGGGGCGCTGAACTTGTGCGCGGCCGCGTCGAAGATGTGCCCGTAGCCGCCGAGCCGGATCGGGATGTAGATCACCGCGACGATGATCACGATGTAGATCAGGGCGTCCTTGACGAAGGCGATCAGCGCCGGGGCGCGCAGCCCGGAGGAGTAGGTGTACGCGGCCAGCACGCCGAAGGCGAGGAACAGCGGCAGGTCCTTGACGAACCAGTTGGCGTTCTCGCCGCCGCCGACGCCCAGCACGTCCAGCACCGCCTGGATGCCGACGAGTTGGAGCGCGATGTACGGCATGGTGGCCAGGATCCCGGTCAGCGCGACGACCAGGGAGAGCGGCCGCGAGCCGTACCGGCCGCGGACGAAGTCGGCCGGGGTGACGTACCCGTGCACCCGGGAGACCGACCAGAGCCGGGGCAGGAAGAGGAAGACCAGCGGGTAGGCGACGATCGTGTACGGCACCGCGAAGAAGCCCGCCGCACCGGTCGCGTAGACCGCCGCCGGGACGGCGACGAAGGTGTACGCGGTGTAGAGGTCGCCGCCGAGCAGGAACCAGGTGACCCAGGTCCCGAAGCTGCGGCCGCCCAGGCCCCACTCGTCCAGGTGCGCCGCGTCGTCCGCGCGGCGCCAGCGGGAGGCGAGGAAGCCCATCACGGTGACCAGGGCGAAGAACAGCACGAAGACGGTGAGGGCCGTGACGTTGACGTGGCTCATCGCGCGCCACCGGCCTTCCGCGCCGCCTTGCGGGCCTTCTCGTCCCGGTTGATCAGCAGGTACGCGGCCACGGTGAACACCGCGGACACCGGCACCCAGAGCAGTTGGTACCAGTAGAAGAACGGCACCCCGCCGACGCCCGGGTCGGTCTTGTCGTACGAGGACACCCACAGCATCGCGACGATCGGCACGAGCAGGGCGAGCCCGGCCAGCACCCGTTCGGGGGTCACCGCGGGCACCCGGTCCCCGGGTGGCTCGGGCATGACAGGTTCGACGGTATCGGGATCAGACGGCATCTTCGGCTCCGCTCCGGAGGGTTCTCCCCGTCGGCGCCGCAGCCCGCGGGGCACCGCACGCCCCCGCGAACCCGCCGAGCAGCACCATCGGTGATCGACAGTCAGTACGGCTGCGCAATCTAGGGCATGGAGTGATCCATGTCACCGGGGTCGGTGCAACTTCCCGCCATCCGGACGGCTACCGGTCGTATTCGACCGGTACTGCCCCTCCCGTGACGCGAACGGGCACCGGCGCGCGCGGGTCGCGCGCGCCGGTGCCCGTGGTGCGAGGGGGGAGTGCTCCGCCCGAACTGCTCCGCCCGAACTGCTCCGCCCGAACTGCTCCGCCCGGACTACTCCGCCCGGACTACTCCGGGCGCTTGAGCCGGGTGATGAACTTGTAGCGGTCGCCGCGGTAGATCGAGCGGACCCACTCCACCGGGTCGCCGTCGGCGTCGAAGGAGTGCCGGGAGAGCTGGAGCATCGGCAGCCCGAGGTCGGAGCCGAGCAGGCCGGCCTCGCGCGGGTTGGCGAGGGTGGTCTCGATGGTCTCCTCGGCCTCGGCCACGGTGACCCCGTACACCTCGCGCAGCGCCGCGTACAGCGAGTTGTGCTTGGCGAGGTTGCGCCGCAGCGCGGGGAAGCGCTTGGCGGACAGGTGGGCGACCTCGATGGCCATCGGGTCGCCGTTGGCCAGTCGCAGGCGCTCGATCCGCAGCACCCGGCCGCCGGGCTTGATGTCGAGCAGCGGGGCGAGCCGGTCGTCGGCGGTGATGTAGCCGATCTCGATCAGCCGCGAGGCGGGCTCCAGGCCCTGGGCCCGCATGTCCTCGGTGTAGGAGGTGAGCTGGAGGGCCTGGGCGACCTTGGGCTTGGCGACGAAGGTGCCCTTGCCCTGGATGCGCTCCAGCCGGCCCTCGACGACCAGTTCCTGCAGCGCCTGGCGCACGGTGGTGCGGGAGGTGTCGAACTGGGCGGCCAGCGCGCGCTCGGGCGGGACCGGGGTGCCGGCGGGCTGGGTCTCGGTCAGCTGGAGCAGGTGGCGCTTGAGACCGTAGTACTTGGGGACGCGCGCGGTCGGGTCGGCGCCGGCCTGCGTCGGGAGGTTTTTCACCTCGGGGTCGTTGACCTGGGCGGTGGTTCCCCCGTCGCTGCTCATCGGACCTGTTCTCCCGCTTCTCGCGGGGCCTTTACGGGCCCCGCCACATAGTTAACGGGTGACATCGTTGCATGTATGGCTACGGAACGAATACCTCATCACGCGATGAACGATGTGCGGTGTCGGCTTGATAACGGGTGGTCCGGATCGGTCGAACAGCCGTTGACAGGCCCATTGGTCTAGGCCAAGCTCCAGGCATCTGGTCTACACCACTAGGCCGGTCACTATGAATCCCCCCACCCGCTCGAAGGGGTCCGCGGCACCTTTCCCCCCGCTTTACGTGGGTCTGCCGCTGCCGCCCGACGGGGGTAACCCAGGCATCCCTCAGGAGGATGGCGTGAAGCGTCAGCTCATCGCGGCGGTCGGCGTCGCAGCAATGGTCGTCGGCCTGGCGGCCTGTGGCTCGGACGGCAAGAGCAAGGACAACGCCGGTTCGAACTCGTCGTCCGCGGCGGGCGCCAAGAACTACAGCGGCAAGACGCTGAAGGTGTGGCTGATGACCGGCTCCGCCCCGAAGGGCTGGACCGACGCGGTCAAGAGCGAGTTCGAGACCACCTACCCGGGCTCCAAGGTCGACTTCCAGATCCAGGAGTGGGACGGCATCGGTCAGAAGGTGACCGCCGCGCTGTCCGAGGGCTCGGTCGACGTCGTCGAGCTCGGCAACACCCAGACCTCCGGCTACGCGGCCTCGGGCGGCCTGCTCGACATCACCAAGGACAAGTCCGCCCTGGGCGGCGACGGTTGGAACGCCAACCAGAACGAGGCCGCCCAGCTGGACGGCAAGCAGTTCGCCGCCCCGTGGTGGGTCTCCAACCGCGTCGTCGCCTACAACAAGGACCTCTGGGCCAAGGCCCAGCTGACCGACGCGCCGAAGACCCTGGACGAGTTCTACGCCGACCTGGACAAGCTGAAGGCCACCGAGGGCGTCGCCGACCCGATCTACCTGCCGGGTCAGGAGTGGTACACCTACTTCGGTCTGCTCACCGGTGAGGGCGGCAAGATCGCCAAGAAGGACGGCGACAAGTGGGTCGGCGGCCTGTCCTCGCCCGAGGCGCAGAAGGCCTTCGAGACCTACAAGAAGCTGCAGGGCTACTCGGCCACCGGTCCGAAGGACAAGGACGAGGCCACCCCGCAGCAGAAGGACGTCTTCGGCAAGGGCAACGTCGGCACCATGATCGCCCTCGGCTGGGAGCTCCCGGCGGAGAAGGACATGGCGAAGGACAAGATCGGCTTCTTCCCGCTCCCGGGCAAGACCGCTGACAAGCCCTCCGGCGTCTTCCTCGGCGGCTCGAACCTGGCGATCGGTGCGCAGAGCAAGAACACCGACATGGCCAAGGACTTCCTGAAGATCGCCCTCAACGACAAGAACGAGGGCGCGGTCGCCGCCGCCGGCAACATCCCGAACAAGGCCGCGCTGAACAGCCAGCTCACCGGCGACTTCGCGAAGGCCGCCCAGTCCGCCTCGGCGGTCGGCGCGGTCACCCCGATCACCCCGAACTGGGCGAGCGTCGAGGACAAGCCGAACCCGATCAAGGAGTTCCTGACCGCGGCCCTCCAGGGCGGCGACTACGCGGCCACCGCGAAGAAGTACGACGACGAGATCGCGAAGCGGCTCAACCAGAAGCAGTAGGCACCGAGCGGCGTCGCTCACCGACCCCC
>NZ_JBHXML010000072.1:0-1105 GCF_042720345.1 Kitasatospora sp. NPDC058478
TGCTGCTGGCGGACCGGGGCTTCTACGGCGTCGAGCTGTGGCAGCAGGCCCGGGCTACCGGCGCGGACCTCCTGTGGCGGGTACGCAAGAACGCCAACCTGCCCGTCCTGCGGACGCTGCCGGACGGCTCCTACCTCAGCGAGGTCTTCGCCGGACACGACCGCAGGACCCGCCGCGACCCGGTGACCGTCCGCGTCGTATGCCGCCTTTGCTGACGAGCTGCCAGCGGACCCGCCGGGTCCTCCTGAGGCCACGGCAAATGGAGCCGGGCGATCTGTCCGTACCGTGCGCTCGCGCGATGATCGCTGCCCACGACCGCCACATCATGTGACTTGCATCACGGCTTTTGTGGAATCTCATCATCCGATTGCTTGCATCTGCAATTCGATGAATACCGAAAACCGCCCCGTCCATCTACGGCCCTGTAGTCGCCACGCGGTGCACCGGCCCGGAAATCGGCTATTACCGATCGGTAGAGCCCGGATAGCGTCAACACATGCCCGATTCTGTCCGATCGTCACGTCATGGTGAGAGCGGAACCGGTGTCGCTGCGAGGTCCGCAGACGCTGCTGGATCTCACCGGCAATGCCATTCCCATCAGCACGTGCAGCACCGGGTTGAGACATCTGCGGTGCAAACCGCTTTCACGGAGGAGTACCTTTTTCAGCGTCAAGAAAGCGCAGCCCCGGCCATGGTCTGTCCACCGTCGGCCGGGGCCCGGAGCGGAGGAGTGTCATGCACTGCTACGCCCTCACGGGGCGGTTGATGCGTCCCGTGATCACCACCGAACGTACCAGTGTCCCGCTGCCGGCCCGAAGGCCGTCCGGCTTTGATTACTGGCGAGTTTCGGTCTCCCTCGGTTCGGTTTCCTCGGCCGCGAATGTGCCGCTGGCATGTGCCGACAGACGGTCGGGGCGGCGGTTCGCCGGAATCGGCGCTCTGGTCACCGCCGCCGGTCAGGCGCGATGCCGGTTCCGGCGGCTGCGGCTGCACCCGTAGCAGGGCGGTCGGGGGGGGGGGGCCGCGGGGGGCGCCCCCCCCGCCCCGGCGCCCCCGGGGGGCCCCCGCCCCGCGCCCCCCCCCCCCGGGGGGGAAAACCCCGCGG
>NZ_JBHXML010000072.1:1115-10756 GCF_042720345.1 Kitasatospora sp. NPDC058478
CTTTTTGGGGCGTGGGGTCCCCGCCCGCTGTTCCGGCGCTTGCCGTGTCCGGGGGGGTGGGGCTCTCCCCTTCGGGGGGGGGGGGGGGGGCGCCGGCGGGGGCCCCCCCCCCCCGGTCCGTCGGCCCCGGGGGCGCCGCGCGCCGCGGCCCGCCCCCGGGGGTGGAAATACCGCTGAGGGAGAGAGAAAAGAGCGGGTGAGGATGGCGGGATGGGTGACGGTGGTGTGTGCGCTGCCGTCGTGCGGAGAGGTGTTCAGGCGGCCGGTCAGGGCCGGGCGACCCCGGCTGTACCACCGGGTGGCGTGCCAGAAACAGGCGCAGAGGCTGCGGGACGCGGCCAAGGGGGCGGCGCGCCGCCCCGCCTGGGCGGCCGGGGGCTGGGGGCAACTGGTGGCGGAGGACGTGCACGCGGGTGCCGGCCGGCTGCTGGAGGCGCAGGCGCGCCGGGCGCCGTTGACGGTGAGGCTGGCGTGCGCGCGGGCGCTGCGGGGTGACGCCGACCACTATGTGGCGGCCGTCGTCCGCGACGCACGGGCCGACGGGATGGAGTGGGGGGAGATCGGGTCGGCGCTGGGCGTCCAGCCGGACTCGGCCCGGCGCCGGTGGACCCTGCGGCGGGTGGAACAGCAGCTGAGCCGGCGTTCGAACCGGCAGGCCCCGCCCGCGCCGGGGACCGCTTCGGGCGCGGCACCGGCCGCGCCGGCACCGGCCTCGGCGGGGGAGCCGGAGCCGGATTCGGGACCCCGTGCGGGGCTGCTCGCCGCGGCGCTGACGGCGCTGCAGGAGCGCAGCAGGGTGAGCCCGCAGGCCGCCGCTGAGCTGGCCGGGTGCTCGCCGTCGTACGTCTCGCGCATCCTCGCCGGGGACCGGGTGCCGACGTGGCCGGTCCTGCAGACGCTGGCGCGGGCCTTCGGCGGGGTGCCGGAGGAGCTGCGGCTGCTGTGGGAGGTGGCCCAGGGCGCCGAGCGCCCGGGGCGGGTGTCGGTGGCGGGTGCCGCCGACCAGATGCTGCGGGCGATCCGGGGCCTGCACCTGGCGGCCGGGCAGCCCGACGCCGAAGCCGTGTGCGCCCTCGCCCGGGGGGTGTCGGCGGAGCTGGTGCGATCGGTGCTGGCGGGCGAGACCGTGCCGGACTGGCCGGTGGTCAGCCAGCTGGCCGCGGCGCTGGGCGGGCACCCGGGCGACCTGCGCCCGTACTGGGAACGCATGCACTACGCGGCGCTCGCGGCCGTCTACTCCGACGAGTTCGGACCGTCCGGGTGCTTCGCGCGCTCGGCGGCGCCGGAAGGGGGCGAGGACCGTGACGGGAGCTGAGGCGGTGGGCCTGGACGCGTTCGTCCAACGCCGCCGCGGCCTGTACCGGGGGTACGCCGTGGCCCGGCTGGGCCGCACGCCCGCGGCCGGCGAGGTCGTCGACCATGTCGTGGAGGCACTGGTGGCGTGCTGGCCTCAGCTGGTGTGCGAGCGCAGCCCTGCGGCCGGAGCGTGGGTGTTGGTGCGCGAGGCGGTGTCCCTGCACTGCCGGATGCCGTACGGCCAGGACGGCGAGGACGTGCTGCACCGCCTGCTGCCCGTCGCGGCGGCCGACGCCGCCGTCCTGCACTACCGGCTGGGGATGCGGCTGACCGAGGCCGCGGACCTGATGGGCGTCGAACCGGCGGCTGCGGCCGGGCTGGTGCTCGCCGCCGAGCGGGGGCTGCCGCGCGCCCTGGTCGGCGAACTCGCCTTCGGCCCCGGAAGGGCGTGACGGAAGGGGGCGGCTCCGGCGGGCGTGGAGTGAAAGGGGTGGCGCGGGATTTCGTACCTGCGCCACCCCTTCGCTCAGGTGCGCCATAACATCCGCCCGGAGTTCAGCCTTACGGGTTCCGAGACCCTTTAACAACCTGGCGCAGTGTCATGTAGCGCTCTAGCATGGGCACTTCGATCAAGGGGCCGAGCCAGGGGTGGTCGCGTTGGAACCGGATGCGGAAATCGTTTCTCCCGTCACCTACGATCCGGCCGTTCCGAGCGTGGCCCGCATGTACGACCTCCTGCTGGGCGGGCACGCGCACTTCCAGTCCGACCGTGACGGGGTGCGCGATCTGCTGAAGGTCGCACCGAGCAGCGTCGAGGTCGCGGCGATCAACCGGGCGTTCCTGGTGCGCACGGTGCAGACGCTGGTGCGTGACTACGGGGTGCGGCAGTTCATCGACCACGGCTCGGGCCTGCCGACCCAGCGCAACGTGCACCAGATAGCTCAGGAGATCGACGACAGCTGCCGGGTCGTGTACATCGACAACGACCCGATGGTGATGCACACCGGCCGAACCCTGTTGGCCGGGAACCCGAACACGGCCGTCGTCCACGCCGACATGCGCGACACCGACGAGATCTTCTCCAGCAGGGCCGTGCAGGACCTGATCCTGCCCCGGGTGCCGACGGCGGCGCTGTTCGTCTCCGTCCTGCACTGCATCCCGGAGAAGGGATCCGTCCCGCCCGCGCGGCTCGTGCGCCGGGTCCGTGATCGGCTGCCCGCCGACGCCCCCGCCTACATGGCCATCTCCCAGCTCGTCAGCCCCCATCTCGACGTCCGCCGGCGGATCACGGACCTGATGGCCGACCTCACCCAGCGCCATTGGGGGGAGGTCCGTACGGAAGAGGACGTGGTCGGCTACTTCGAAGGCATGGAGATCCTCGACCCCGGTGTGGTGGAGGTGTCGCAGTGGCGTCCCGACCCGGCCGCTGCCCGGACGGCGCAGACGAGCGACGAGTGGACGGAGTTCGGCGGCGTCGCCAGGGCTCACTGACCGGGGCGGCGCATCCTGCCCCGGTGGATCCCGATCGCCTCGTCGATGAGCGCCAGGCCGACCTCGTAGTCGGCGACGTGGAACAAAAGGGTGTTCAGCAGGTCCGCGTAACGCTCGACGTCCGGGTCCTTGCTCAGGTAGATGGCCCCGATGCCGGGGCCCTCGACGTAGACGACGTCGCTCGGGCCGCCGTACTCGAAGGCGAGGTGGGTGAAGGCCCCCGACGGCGGGGTCAGGTCCGCGGTGAACGGCAGGATCGCCACATGCACGTTCGGCCGCCGGCTGAGCTCCTTGAGGTGCTCCAGCTGCCCGATCATGACCTCGGGGCCTCCGGTGTTGCGGTACAGCACGCTCTCGTCCAGCAGGGCCACGACCGTGCGGTCGGCGTCGTCCAGCAGCCGGGTGCGGTCCATGCGCTGGCTCACCCGGCGCTCGATCTCCTCGGCGGGGGCCCGGGGCAGGCCGGCCTTGATCATCCGCCGCGCGTAGGCGCACGTCTGCAGCGGCCCGGGCACCACTCCGCCCTCCCAGTACTGGATGCGGGCGGACTCGACCTCCAGCCCGATCATGCGCCTGAACCAGCCGGGTGTGATGTCGGCGTACTCGGCCGCGAACGGTCCCGCCACGACCCGCTCCAGAAGCACGTCGACGTGCGCGCGGACCTCGGGGCCGACGCCGTAGATCGTGATCAGGTCGTTGACGTCCCTCTTGGAGGGGGTGCTCTCCCCGCGCTCCATCCGGCTCAGCTTCGACGCCGACGCCCGGATCCGGGGAGCGACGTCCGACAGACGCAGCCGCCGCTCCTCCCGCAGCGACCGCAGCACCGTGCCCAGGACCTTCGCCGCGCCCACCGGTCCGCTCCAGTGGAGCTTGCGTACCTCGTCGCCGTCCGGGTCGCTCGGCGTGGGACGGTCCGGGTGGGCGGGCATGCGGGACTCCTGGGGGCGCGGTTTCGGGAAAGCACTATCCCACGGCGCCCATCCCGCATACCCGCCGTTCTATAGATCCCACGGAATCGGGCCGATCAGCGGTGGAACACGTGATCGAAAGCCCTGTTCTCCATGGCCCAGGCGAAGGCCTCGGCCTCGCCGCGGTTGAAGACCAGGGCGGGCCCTTCCTTGTCACGGGAGTTGCGGAAGGCGACGGCGCCGTCCGGCAGCGGTCCGACTTCGACGCAGTTCCCCACCTCGCGACTGCTCGGGCTCTTCACCCATTCCACGTCCAGCGAATCGGCGCGGACCCCGTTCTCCGGCATTTCGACAGTCATTCGATTCTTCCCCTTCCCATCGCACGGACATGCGGACGGCCGAGGCCGTTTGCAATCCCATTTGCAATTGCAAATGCCCGGCCCGGGAATGCTAGCGGCAGCCGATTCGAACGCGGTGTCCTCCAAACGGGTGTCGTTTTTCGGGCCTCGCCGTACCACCCCCGGGGCGGTTGCGGCCCGTGACGGGCGGGAAACGTTGCGCAGACACCCGCCGCATCCCAGCACCGGAGGACACCCGTGATCGGGCCCCAGGACCACGCCCATCCGCGCTTCGACCGCGACCTGGCCCTGGGACTGGGGGTGCCCAGAGCAGCGGCGCGACACCTGCCCGGCACCCCGGACGCCGCCACGGCGGCCCGCGACTTCGCCCGGGCGACCGTCGCCCACTGGCGCACGCCCGTCACCGCGCAGGCGCTCGACGAAGCCGTCGAGGGCCTGCTGCACGGCTTCGACCTGCACGGCTTCGAGCGCGAAGAGGGATGGCTCAGCCTCGTCGAAGCCCCCGACGCACTCCTGCTCGTCCTCACCCCGGCCCACTCCCCACCCGCCGAAGGAGCTGCCGACGCATTACGGGCCACGCCGGACGCCACCTCCACCGGCACGGCGGCCGAACACTGGACCAGGATCCCCTTCCCCGGCAGCCCCCGCACCCACAGCGCCCCGCCGCCGGCCGCAAGCAGGTGACCGCGACGCCCGGCCACGAGTCGGGACCGGAGCCCTGCTGCCAAGACGACGACTATGAAAGCGAGTTCAACCCGGAACCGAAGGGGGCCAGGCCCATGGACGTGGCGGTGCGTATCGCGCAGCGAGAGGACGCGGACGCGCTGCTGGAGCGCAGCGCGCTGGCCGTTTCTGCCCGCAAACTGGGGCACCGGAGGGGACCGGCGCCCCAGTCGCTCTCGTCGTTCCTGCGGCGGGTCGCTGGTGCAGCCGATCTTTCCGGCGGCTGCCCGAGCCCGAGGGGGTGTTAGCTGCCGTCATTGCCTCGCGGGGTGCCCGGCATGTTGAAGGTGAGGTTGGAGAAGTCTCGTCCCTGGACGATCGTTCCGTTCTGCGTTCCGCCGCTGATGGTGTTGTGGACGGAGCTCGTGGAGTCGGCCGTTGTCTGGGCCCACCATTCATCGAGAAGCACTCGGAAGTCCGGGTCCAAGGCGGCTCGTACGCCGAGGGCGGTCGCCAACGCCTGGGCTCGTCCGGGATCGGCGGGCACCGCCTCCAGGGCGGCGACTTCCACCTCGCCTGAGCTGATCCCGGGCAACTCCTCCTGCTCTCCGCCACGGCGGAAAGGCCGCCTCACCAGTGCGGACAGCCCCTGCCATGCCTGGCGTCCGGCCTCGCCGGCGACGCTGCCCGCCAGTGCTGTGAGGGCGGCGGCGGTGATCGGATCCAAAGTGGTGCTCCTTCGGTCATCGGTGTCGGTCGTTCACACCATAGGGAGAGCCGGCCGGGGAGGCACAGGTTTCTCCTCGCGGGGGCCTGCGGATCGGCGAGACTCGGCCGCGTGAGGTGTGGCGGACTCGGCTTTGTGGGCCTCGTGTGGCATGTCCCGCTCGTATCGGTCGAACCGTCGTCTTCCGGGCGGTCCTTCCAGTAACGTGACCTCGTTGGCGATCCGGAGAGGCGGTGGGCTGCGTGAACGGGCCGGAGGGCGCGGAGCACCCCGTGCCACCGCACGTGGTCAACAGCCTGCCAGGGACCGTGCACGGCCAACTCGCGCAAGTGGGCAGCGTCCATGGCGGCATCACCTTCAACTACCACTCGGCGCCGTCCCCGGGGCCGGGGACGGCGCGCCAGCGCCCCGACCAGGTGCCCCGGCCGCCGCGCCGCTTCGTCAACCGTGAGTGGGCGCTCGCTGAGTTGGACAGGGCGTTAGCGGGCGGGGAGGACGTCCAGGGATGTCCCATCGGAGTGTTCAGCGGTCTTCCCGGCATTGGGAAGACCGCCGCTGCCCGCCAGTGGGCCCACCGTCATCAGGAACGCTTTCCGGGCGGCCAGTTCTATGTGGACTTCGGGGCCTTGGGTGGCGGTGCCAGCGGGGACGTCTCAGAGGCGCTGGCGATGTGCCTGCGCGGTCTCGGCGTGTACGACCCCTATCTACCAACCAGGCTTGCCGACCGTGCGGCGCTCTACCGCACCCTGTCGGCGGACCGGCGGATGCTGGTGGTACTCGACGATGTCAGCCACCCGGCCCAGGTCACTGCCCTACTGCCGCAGGGAGCCAGCAGCGCGGTGCTCGCCACCAGCACCTGGCGGCTGGGGGAGCTCGCCCTCGACGGGGCGGCGCTACTCCAGCTCGATGTGCTTGACCAGGAGAGCTCGCTGGAACTGCTGGCTGCACTCTGCGGGGAGCGGCGAGTCGAGACCGAGCCGGAGGCCGCGGCCGAACTGGTCGGGCTGTGCGGCGGCTTGCCGATGGCGGTGCGGCTGTGTGCCGCCCGTTTGGTGACCCACCGGCGATTGACGATCGGTTCGTTGGTCGGTGAACTGGCCGACGAGCAGGACCGCTTCCGTCGGATCGCCGAGTCGTCCGGCCACGAGGAGCGCACCATGGCGGCAGCACTCGAACTGGTCTACCGGGGCCTCCCCACCACCGGTGCAGGGGTCTACCGGATCCTGGGCTGCCTTCCCAATCGGGCTTTCGACACCGCGCTGGTGGCGCTGGCCTCCGGGTACTCCCGGGAGGCTGCGCAGGAGGCACTGGACACCCTCGAAGCGGCGAGCCTGCTGACCGGGACCGAAGACGGACGGTACGTGATGCACGGTCTGGTCCGGCTCCATGCACGGGACATGGCCCGTCGGCTCGACCCGCCCGGCACGGAGCGGGAGGTGGTCCGCCGGGTCAGCGGTCACTACCGCGCCCTGGCCGTCCTGGCAGATCTCGCCGTACGGGCCGATCGGTTGAGGATCACCGAGCCCGCCGAGGTCCTCGGAACCAGTGGCTCCGGAGCGGACGCCGACGGCGCCGGGCCGTTCGGGACAACGGGAAGTCCCCGGCAGGATGCCCTGGACTGGCTGGAAGCCGAACGAGGTGACATCCTCGCCGTGATCAGGGCTGCCGGGACGTTCGGCTTCGACCGCCAGGTGTGGCAGCTGGCCGAGGTGTTCACTGTGCTCTTCCTGCATCACCGACACCTGGCGGACTGGCGCGAATCCCTGGAACTGGGGGCTGCCGCCGCGGCGCGCGACGGGCAGCCGGCGGCCGAGGCCAGGCTGCGCAGCCTGCTTTCCCGGCCGCTGCTCGACCTGGGTCGGGACGACGAGGCGTGGACGCAGTTGGAGGCTGCCGACCAGCTGGCAGTGGAGTCGGGCCACCTCGTCCTCCAGGCCTCGGTGCAGGAGTTCCTGGGCCGGTACTGGGACCGGCATGATCCGGCTCGCGCGATCGACGCGTACCGTGCCTCGCTCGCGCTCAACCTCCAGGCCGAGGAAGGGCGCGGGGCTGCCCTCGCCCGCTACTTCCTCGGCTGTGCGCAGAGCGTCGGCGGCGATCATGCCGCCGCCCTGGCCGGTCTCGCCTTGGCCAGGGAGGACCTGCTCGCCCGGGGCGACGCGCGGATGGCGGCGCGGGCGCTGGCGGACCTGGGGCGGACGAGGGCGCGGCTCGGGGATCGTGCCGGGGCAGTGGCCGATCTGCGGCAGGCGGTCATCGGCCTGCGCGAGGAGGAGGCGTCCCACTACGAGGCGCGGGCGCTTGAGGACCTTGCGGACCTGCTGGACGACCCGGCCGAGGTGCGGGACTGCCTGCGCAGGGCGCTCGCGGTCTACGAGGAAGGCGGCAGTCCCCGGGCGGCGGAAGTCCTGTCCCGACTCGCCAGGGGCTGATCGACTGCTGCCGGGTGGTGCGTTCGGAGCAGCAGCTCCTGACCGAGGGTTCCGCAACGCAGCGTCACTGCGATGCCGTCCGGTGGTACCCCGAGGCGCAGACAGGTGTATACCGCCGCGGCAGCCGCTCCCGGGTCAGGGCACGGTCTGGCGGTAGCGGTAGCGGTAGCGGTAGCGGTGGTGGTGACCTCGACTGTACTGCCGCCGCGCAGGCCGACCAGGCACCCGTTCTCGGCCGACACCGCGGCCAGCCTCGCGCCGGGGAAGTCGGTCAGCAATTCGGTGATCCGCCGCCGACCGTCGTCGGCGGCGAAGACTGACGAGCGGGCCAGGATAGTGGTGGCACTCTCGGTGAGTCGAGTGTCCGGCTCGTCCACGTCGCAGGCCAGATGCCGGAACGAGTCCGCCGTCTCCGCCAGCTCACCGACCAGCGCGGCCGGGAAGCGGCGCAAGTCCACCTCGATCGCGTCGTTCCGGCGTCTGGTGATCGTGGTGTGGACCAGCAGGGAACAGGGCGGTGCCGCGCCCGGGGCCGGCAGCGGAAAGGCACGGGCGGTACGGGGGGGCTGCTTGGGCCGGGCCAGGCCGAGCAGGTGGTAGACCGTCTCGCGGAGCCGGGGGAGTGCCTCGCCGGGGGCGGCGAACGCCTCGGAGGTGACCTGCTCGTAGCGGCCCGGGCGGTGATCGGCGAGTGCCGCCTCAAGTTGTCCGGGTAGGGGCCGCGCGGTGTCCAGCCGGGGTGCGGCCGTACGCAGAGCCCAGCCTGCCGTGCCGGGGACGGCCTCGGAGCCGAAGGCGGCGAGCAATACGGGGCGTCCGATCGCTGCTCCGTACATGGTCACCGAACCGTGGTCCCCGACCACCAGATCCGAGGCGACCAGGGCTTGCTGCCAGCCGTTCGTCGGGTCGGTGGTGGTCAGTCCGGCCTCCACCGCGGTTCGTTGGAGGACACCAACCTGCCAAGCGCCGTGCCCGGACCACACGTTGGGGTGCAGGACAAGGGCGACTCGGTACTCGTCGGCCGGTAGCTGGGCCAACAACTCGGCGGGCAGACCCGGGTGGCGTCCGGCCAGTGACTCCGTGCCCCAGGTCGAGGTCACCAGCACCAGGCGTTGGCCCGGCAGGACGCCCAGGGCGGACCGGTATCGTTCGCGCCATCGGCCGCTGGCGAGGAGCCGGTCGTAGCAGGGGTCGCCCACCAGGACGGTTCTGCCCGCCGTACCGGGGTGGAATGACGCCAGCTGGGCCTCCTGGGCGGGGTGTGACACCGCGAGCCAGGCCCGGCGGGCCGCCAACAGCGCGTCCGGAACCAGGCCGGACAGACGGGTGCCCGCGCTGGCCGAGTCGGGGACCTGCTTCTGGAAGCCGATGCCATGGGGCAGGACCAGGATCGGGTAGTCGCCCGGTGGGACGGTGAGGTTCTCGGAAGCGGAGATCACCAGGTCGGGATCGCACTCGGCGAGTTGCGGCCAGGGCATGGTGCGGCAGCGCAGTGAACGGAGCAGGTCGAGGACACCGTCGTTGAAGGCCGACGTCGGGTCGTAGCCGAAGACCACGGTGATCCGGGCGTCGTCGTGGAGTATCTCGGGAACCACGTCCAGGACGCGCACGAGCGAGGTGACTGTCCGCGCGGCCACGACCACGGTCCGTTCGCCATCGAAGGTTCGCCAGCGGTCGGCACCCGCCCCTACGGGGACGTGAATGCGCTCATCGGGATCCATCGTGCACCTCCGCTTGACCGCAGGATCCCACAGAGCCGTTCAGG